>NZ_BAAGGP010000001.1:0-117848 GCF_054658615.1 Pseudolactococcus yaeyamensis | reverse complement strand
ATGTCTGCACAGGCGACAATCTCAAGCTGCTGATAAAATGCTTTGATGTCTGCAAGGTAGGTTCTACTGATGACACCCGCACCAAGTATGCCGAGTTTAAATGTTCTCATCCTAAATTCCTCTCTGATTTAAATCATTTGAAAATGGTATTATACTCATTTAAGTAAGCAAATAAAGCGAACATTTTTAGCTAGATTCACCACTTCTTCGTTTGGCTATTATCTTGGCGCTTTAGCGCTTAGATAAATAGCCGTGTACCACTTAGGCGTGGGACAAAAGGCTTGATGTACACCTGTCCGCCTCGAATTGATAAAAAATATCTCAAAAATGTTGTTCACTTTCTTTACTTAAAATGAGTATAAAAACAATAAAAGCTATCAATTTTGATAACTTTCAAAAAACAAGGGCTATCCTTTGACAGCCCTCACTTCTTGATCAAAATATTTTGGAAGGATTGAAAAGCAATTATTTATCCGTTTCAGATGTTTTTATTTTACCTTTCTCAACACCATAGGCTTTGAGATCAGCAGCTTTCACATATTTCACATCAATTGGAATAGTTTTATCTAGTTTTTCGCCTTTGCTTGCTTTAACTAAATTTTCGATAACTTGATAACCAATTTGATAAGCATCTTGGTCTACGATGGCTGTAATTCTACCATCTTCAACGCCTTTTAACCATGTGTCTGTGTAGTCGAAACCATAGTGAAGAATTTCACCAGCTTTCCCTTGTGATTCAATCGCGCTCATGACTCCTACGTCTGGACCTTCAGAACCAAGTGAGAAGACAGCTTTTAAATCTTTATTAGCTGAGATATAACCCTCTAATTGAGATTTAGATTTAGATGGTTGGTCATCATCTTGAATCGTTGCAAGAAATTTGAAGTTTTTAGTATCTGCACCGTAAACTTCTTCAAAACCTTCTTTAAGACCTTTTTCACGGGCAATCATAGTCGGTTGCGCTACATCTACACAGACAATAGCAATCGAGCCACTAGTAATACCTTTTTCCTTCATTTCTTCGGCAGCTTTTTTTCCAAGTTCCTTTCCGGCCGAAACATTATCAGTACCAACATAAGCAGTTCGGTCAGCTTCATTATCTAAGTCTGCATCAAAGGTAATCACTGGAATATCTTTCGCCATAGCATCTTTGATTGGCTTAACAAAAGCTTTCTTTTCGATTGGCGCGATAGCAATACCCGCAACTCCTTTAGCTGTCGCTTCTTTGATAAAGCCAACATGTTTTTCTTTTTTACTTGGCTCAGCAGAAGGTGATGTCTTAGTCACTAAAGTATAACCCAATTTTTTAGCGGCATCCTCAGCACCTTTTTTCATCGGATTCCAGTATGCACCAGTATCAACGATTGGAACAAAGTAGAGTGTTTTTTTAGCATCAGAACTTGCCCCACCCGATTTTTTGTTGCTACAGCCTGCGCCAACTGCAAGTAATGTTGCAGCCAATAAAGCACCTACGATAAATTTTCCTTTTTTCATGTTTTCTCCTTATGAAAATGATTTATAAAAAATTAAATAACTACCTAAGTTTAAGTGTTGCTACTTGTTTTACGTTTAATATAGTCTACGATAATAGCAAGAATGATAACAAGACCAGTAACTGTATCTTGCAAAAATGAATTCACACCCATTAAGGTTAAACCATTCTTGAAAACTTGTAACGTCAGAATACCTGCTACAGCACCGCCGATTGTTCCGATACCACCAGAGAAGGATGTCCCTCCCATGATTGCTGCCGCCATTGCAAATAAGTCAAGTCCATTGGCGTCTTTCGAAGCGCCACCTTGAAGGTTTGAAATAATCAAAAGTCCCGCAACTGCCGCAAGCATACCTTCAATGATAAATACTTTAATAACGTGTTTATCTGTATCAATACCTGACAAGCGAGCTGCTTCTGGATTTGAACCTACCGCATAAGTATATTTGCCAAATCGTGTACTTTTCATCATGAAAGCAAAAATCAAAATAACAGCAACAAAGATAAGAGCATTACTTTTTAAAATATCCCCCAAAATGGGTGTTGTTGCAATTGCGTTATACCACGTTTTATCTGAACCCATAAACTGTTCATTAGTAAAGAAACCCAGCATCCCTTTAATCACATAACTCGACCCCAAAGTCAAGATGAATGAAGGTAAATCAAACTTCTTAATCAATAGAGCATTCATCGTTCCAAGAATAGCACCTGTTGCCAAAACAACAATCAGTACTAAGGGTGCCGGTAAGCCTTTATTTGCTGCAAACAAGCCTAACATACCTGCTGCCATACCAACATAACCAATGGATAAATCAACATAACCACAAATCAAAATCATGGTATAGGCAACTGTCAAGATACCAACAGGTGGTACTTGTTGCAAAAAGTTTTCGATATTATAAGTACTTAGAAAGTCACCATTAGCTATCGAAAAATAAGCTAGTAAGACAATCAGTACAATGTACACCGAGTAATTCATGAAGAGGGAACGTAAATCCAACTTCTTAGACGTTTTATTCATAACATTTACTCCTTTAGACAAGCGATTAGTGTAATACTACTAAAACTAAAGCAAGTTCTTATATGCTAGTTTTAGTCAACAAATTTCTTGTTTCATTCTTGATATGTTGCAGTTGCGTATTTCATGATCAACTCTTGCGCTTGATCTTTTCTATCCGTATAGTTGGCTATATCAAGTTCTCCCGTAATTTTACCTTCATGGAAAACATATACGCGATCACAAGTTCCTAGTAATTCTGGAATTTCTGATGAAACAATTAAAATCGTTTTTCCAGCTTGGGCTAATTTTGAAATGATGTCATAGATTTCAGACTTAGCTCCGACATCAATTCCCTTGGTTGGCTCATCAAAAATATAAAAATCATTATCAGTATTTAACCACTTCCCAAGTACAACTTTTTGCTGATTACCTCCTGATAAACTAGAGACAGGATTTTCAATATTTGAAACTTTAATATTCAATTCCTTAACAAATTTATCCGAGATGGCCTTCATTTTTTTATCACTGACTACAAAATTACCCAAGCTTGCAATATTAATATTATCGTTAATAGAGAGACCTAAAGCTAAACCTTGATGCTTTCTATCCTCTGTTAGAAAACTTAAACCATGTTTAATCGCATCTGAAGGCGTTTTTAACTTTAATGACGTACCGTTGATAGCGATTTCTCCAGATTTCATCTTATCAGCACCAAATAAAAGCCGCATGGTCTCTGTTCGACCACTTCCAACAAGACCTGAAAAACCAATAACTTCACCTTTTTTAGCTTTGAATGACACATTTTCAACTTTGCCTTTTTTATCAAACAAATTTTTTACTTCAAATGAGATGTCGCCGATTTCTTTTGCTACTTTAGGATAGAGGTCTGACACTTCACGACCAACCAACATTGTGATAATTTCATCTTCTGACAGATTTTTAACTTCATCAGTTGCGATATACTCCCCATCACGCATGATTGTAATCCGCTCACCAAGTTCAAAAATTTCTTTCATTCTATGGGAGATATAAATACTTGAAAAGCCTTTTTCTTTCAACCTTCTAATAATGATGAAAAGGACTTCAACATCCTTATCAGAAAGAGATGTCGTTGGTTCATCAAATATGATGACACGTGCATTAAGACTCAGTGTCTTAGCAATTTCAACTAACTGTTTGTTGGCAGTCGACAGACTGGAAACCAAATCTGTCGGTTTGACATTGACACCTAACATATTTAACCAATGATTGGTATCTTCATGAAGTTTCTTAAAATCCACAAGACCTAGAAACTCATTTTTATAGGGCAATCTTCCAATGAAAACATTTTCCGCAACAGTCAAGTCTTCCGCTAAATTTAATTCTTGATGAACAAAACCAATCCCAAGTTCCGCTGCAATTTTGGGAGTCATTTTAGGAATTTCTTTCCCATCAAACACAATTTTTCCTGCATCTTTTTCCAAAAGTCCTGCAAGAACATTCATTAAAGTTGATTTTCCAGCACCATTCTCTCCCATGAAAGCATGAATTTCACCTTTTTTGACTTCAAGTTTTGCACCTTTTAAAACATGTACGGGCCCAAAACTTTTCTCGATACCAGTCATTGAAAACAATACATCATCAGCCATCGTACCCTCCTTTTGTGATTATATTTTGATTTTTGTTATCTTAAACAATATTTTAGTTCAAAGCTACTGAATATTCTCAATTTCCATCAAAAATCTATCTTAAACCTGCAGCAAAAATATCTTTCTCTTCATTATCTTCAAGTTCTTCGTAGTTGAAATAATCAAAATCGGCAGGTGTCCGATAACCCGCATAGTCTACTGCTGCTAGACCGACAAAAGCACCTGTAAAGAAGCCTCCCATGGTTTGATTGACATAATCATCTGAGAGAATCGCAGCGTCCAAAACGACAGGAATTTCATGATAAGTCTGACCATCAAAGGAATACTCATAGGTATAAGTCCGTTTGCGAACTTTTGTCCGAAACCAAACATACTCAGTGCCGTCTGGAATTTTAATGGCATCATCTTTTAGGAATGAAGTGTAATTGCCGCGATCATTTTGTGCGACTTCAATGACGGCACCATTGATTTCATTCCAAGTGATGAAAATCCATGAGTAATGTTTATCATTATAGTAGTTTGTCAAACCAGCCATGGCTTGATAGCTCGTCGGGTTAAATTTGACTTTCGTTTCAGCATTGAAGTTAAAGGCTTGCCAACGTCTTGCGACCAAGGATAAGTCAAAGAAGTTTTCAAGCGATCCTTGACCATAAAGGCGCAAATGTCCGGGAACTTCATCATTGATATTTCCCATTTTGTCATCAAATGGTACACGCAAGGTATTGAAATTGATGTCTAGTTCTTTTTCGTCAAATTCATTGCATTGGTTATGATTGGCTGGCGCTTCTGTGAAAATGGCATCTTTTGGTGCGTCAACTTCCGTTGTTCCACCGTGTCCACCAACGATATGTGGCCAACCTGCTTCATCCCATTCTACTTTTTGGATTGACGTTTCGCGTCCTAACGTACACCAACCGCGTGGCTCTGTGAGACTTTCATTCGGATGATGCCAAGGCCGACCGCATAAGGAAGCATAGTACCATTCGCCAGAAGGCGTATCCACTAAGCCACCATGTCCTTGTTTTTGAATATAGTTAAATGGCGTGTCGAAATTCGTCAAGAAAACTTCACCCGGTTGCGTTTCAAATGACAGAGTATCCAAGGTTTTCGAGCGTGCAACGACTTCTTCGTGTGTGTAAACAGTCCCACCTTGTGCCGCAAAAATGTAATAATAGCCATTTATTTTATAAATATGCGGTCCTTCGACTAACTTAACAGCCGTGCCACGATAGACTGTCCGAGCTGTTTCAGGTAAAAGTCGTTCAGCCTTGGCGTCATACTCTGTCAAGGTCAGCCCATCAAAGGGATGTTTGTATTCACGGTGATCCCAAGTTTGTTGAATCAGATATTTACGGCCATCATCATCATGAAATAGTGACGCATCAAAACCAACGCCATTTAGCTCAATCGGTGCAGACCACGGCCCTGTAATATCAGTTGCTGTCGTCAAATAATTGGTCATATCTTTAAATGAGCCATCTGTAATTTTAGTATCGGTATAAACAAGCCAGAGTTTGCCATCAGCATAGGACAAATCAGGCGCCCAGATGCCACCAGAAGCTGGATTGCCTTTCATGTCGAGCAACTTAACCGTTGACAAGGGATGTGCCACTAAATTCCAGTGCACCAAATCTTTGGATGCATGAATGCGTACGCCCGGAAACCACTCAAATGTTGATGTCGCAATATAATAAGTATCGTCAACACGAATGATTGACGGATCTGAATTAAAACCTGATAAGACTGGGTTTTGGATTTTCATATAAATTTTCCTCCATTAATTTTCCTAAACATAAGAGAGTAGTTGCCGTCTATACTCGTTCAAGTCTGAAACTAGCCGAAATCTGTACTAGTTTTATGCTTGAATGCGTATAACAGACTCAACTACTTGATATATTTAGGCGCTAACGCTATTAAACCAAATAATCATTAAGATGTGACTTCACAAGTTCAATATGACTTGAGTCATTTGTAATCGCAGCACCATTTTTAAGTGAGTACTCAGTCAAGCTTTCAAGATCTTCCTTGTCTGCTAAGATGTTGGCACCAATCCCTGTTTGATAACTGGCATAGCGTTTCGCTTTAAGGTCTGACAAGAATTTATCAGCACGAATCGCTGCTGCTCCTTTCAAACCACGAGCGAAGGTATCAAATCCAGCAATGTGAGCTAGGAACAAGTCTTCTGGCGCAAAGGATGACCGACGAACTTTGGAGTCAAAGTTAATCCCACCGGGCGCAATCCCATTGTTTTCCAAGATTTCAATCATGACAAGGGTTGTATCAAACACATTTGTCGGGAACTCATCTGTATCCCAACCCAATAAGACGTCGCCTTGGTTGGCATCGATTGAACCAAGCGCATCATTGATACGTGCCACTGTCAATTCATGTTCAAAAGTATGACCTGCTAAGGTTGCATGGTTCCCTTCAAGGTTGAGTTTGAAGTCATCTTGCAAGTTGTATTTCAAGATGAAAGCAAGGGTTGTTGCCGCATCGAAATCGTATTGATGTTTCGTTGGTTCTTTTGGTTTTGGCTCAATCAAGAATTGTGGTTTATGACCAATTTTTTCGCCATAGGCAATCGCCATTTTGAAAAGACGGGCGATATTATCTTGTTCGAGTGCCATGTCTGTGTTGAGAAGTGATTCGTAACCTTCACGACCACCCCAGAAGACGTAGTTTTCACCGCCGAGTTTTTTAGAGATGTCCAAACCTTTTTTGATTTGAGCTGCTGAGTAAGCAAAGACATCGGCGTTGTTTGATGAGCCTGCACCATTGACAAAGCGTGGATTTGAGAACAAATTGGCTGTATTCCAGAGCAATTTAATCCCTGTCTCATCCATCTTTTCTTTGATTAAGTCTGTGATGATATCCAAGTTTGAGAAAAATTCTTCAAGCGTGTCACCTTCTGGTGCGATATCAATATCGTGGAAACAGAAGTAAGGCGCATCCAATTTAACTAGGATTTCGAAGAATGCCTCAACACGATTTTTGGCTGTTTCAAGTGGTGTTGCACCAAACCAAGGGCGTTGGTTGGTCGCATTACCAAATGGATCTGAGCCGTCTTGCGTCATGGTATGCCAGTAGGCAATCGCAAAACGTAAGTGTTCTTTCATTGTTTTGCCTTCTACAACTTCTTCTGGGTTGTAGTGACGGAAGGCGAAGGGGTTTTTACTCCCAACACCTTCGTATTGAATTTTCTCTATCTCTGGAAAATATGCCATTTTTTTCTTCCTCCTGCTCGTCTTTGCGAGTTCATAGTTTATTAAGTTTTATAAAGTTCGTTTGACAAACCAACTTACAAAGATAATTGTAATCGTTTTCAAATGACTTGTCAAGTACTTTTTGATAATTTTTTAGATTATCGTGATATTTTTTCAAAAATCCTTTAAAATCAAGTACTCTCTTAAAAATAAAAAAATTGATATCTTTAAAAGTTATCAATTTTTCCAAGATATATCGTTATTTTGATTTATTTTTATTATAAATATCAAAAGCAACTGCAAGTAAAAGTACAAAGCCTTTAATAGCTTGTTGCCAGTCTACACCAATCCCTAATAACGACATTCCGTTGTTTAAGACGCCCATTACGAGACCACCAATGATAGCGCCTAAAACTGTACCGACACCACCTGATGCTGATGCACCACCAATATAACAAGCGGCGATTGCGTCAAGTTCAAAGCCGTTTCCAGCTGTTGCAGTTGCCGCATTGAGACGTGCTGAGAAAATAATCCCCGCAATCGCAGAAAGTACACCCATATTAACAAACATCAAGAATTTGATTTTTTTGGTATTAATCCCTGACAATTCTGCTGCTTTTTCATTACCGCCTGTTGCATAAATATGACGACCAATCGTTGTTTGATTTGTAATAAAACGATAGACCAGAATCAAAATCGCTAAAATAATCAAGACATTTGGAAAACCTTCATACTGTGCCATAAGATAAGCAAACCATCCCAAAATAATAATAATCAAAATATTTTTAACGATGAACATGAGATTGCTTTCAACTGGTGACCCAAATGCTACTTTCTTTTTACGACTATTAATAGTTGATAGCATATAAACCACTGCAATTATCGCTGCAATCAGCATGGTAAATAAGTGGAGGCTATCTCCTTTAAAAATATCCGGAATGAAACCTGAACTGATGATTTGGAAACTCTTTGGATAAGGTGCTAATGATTTACCATCAAGGACAACAATTGTTAAACCTCTAAAAATCAGCATGCCCGCTAAGGTCGCAATAAATGAAGGGACTTTAACAATAGATACCCAGAAGCCTTGAAAGGCACCAATTGCTGCGCCTACTAATAGACAGATGATAACTGATAAAATCGTAGGCAACCCCATTTTTATGGAGAGAATCGCAGATAATGCGCCGACAAATGCGGTTATAGAGCCAACTGACAAATCAATTTCATTCAAAATTATCAGAATGACCATCCCAATCGACAGAATCAATATATAAGAATTTTGTAAAATGATATTTGTAATATTGAGTGGTTTCAAGAGAATCCCATTACTCAAGATTTGAAAAGCCAACATAATGATGACTAAGAAGAAATACATGCTGTATTTTTGGAAAATAGCCAAAAACATCGATAGGATATTTTTATTTGGAACTGCTGCTTTTTCTGTTGCCATTAGACCGCCACCTCGTTTTTCGTCATCAATTGCATTAGATTTTCTTGCGTTGCGTTTGCTTTAGCAACTTCACCTGTAATTTTGCCTTCATTCATCGTATAGATGCGATCACACATACCTAATAATTCAGGAAGTTCTGATGATATGATACAAACTGCTTTTCCTGCTTTAGCCATTTCTTGAATAATGGCATAAATTTCATACTTAGCACCGACATCAATCCCACGTGTCGGCTCATCTAAGAATAAAATATCTGGATGTGTCAGCATCCATTTAGCTAGAACAACTTTTTGTTGATTACCACCGCTTAAACTTCCAACAACTTGGAAAATATCGTTACTTTTGATATTCATCTTGCGTTTATAGCTCTCTGAGTTCTTAATTTCTTGATTTTTATCAAGAATCGTATGTTTGGCAATAGCATCTAGACTGGCTAGAGAAATATTTTCATTTATACTTTCAATCAAGACCAAGCCGTCACCTTTACGATCTTCAGTCACATAGGCAAGACCATTTGCAATAGCTTGTTTAACTGTATTAAGCTTAATCGGTTTACCTTCTTTTAAAACCTGACCTGAGATATGCGATCCGTAACTACGCCCAAAGATACTTTTAGCAAGCTCAGTACGTCCAGCACCCATCAAGCCTGCGATACCGATAATTTCACCACGTTTAATTGAAAAATTGGCGTCCTTAATCACTTGTCTATCTGAATGAATGGGATGAAAGACATCCCAATTTTTCACCTCGAAATACGTGTCTCCGATTGATGGTGTGTACTCAGGATAGCGATTGTCCAAACTTCTACCCACCATACCTTTGATGATGGTATCTTCCGTCAGTCCCTCACCTTTTTCAAGCGTCTCAATCGACTGACCGTCTCGAATAATCGTCACTTTATCAGCCACTTCCATGACTTCATTAAGCTTATGAGAGATGATAATACAAGTGATGCCTTGACTTTTGAATTTCAAGAGTAGCTGCAACAAATTTTCACTATCATCTTCATTTAGTGCAGCAGTTGGTTCGTCTAAAATCAATAGCTTAACATCTTTTGAAATCGCCTTAGCAATTTCTACGAGTTGTTGTTTGCCGACACCAATATTTTCAACTAAAGTATTAGGGTCTTCAAATAGACCGACAATTTTCATGAATAGTTTGGCACGTTGGAACATTTCATCCCAATCTATTCTGCCGTGTTTGATGACTTCATTGCCTAAGAAAATATTCTCAGCAATCGAAAGTTGCGGAATCAAAGCCAATTCTTGGTGAATAATGACAATACCTTGACTTTCACTATCCTTAATATTTTTAAATTGACACGTTTTTCCTTTGTAAATAATATCTCCTTGGTAGTCACCATAAGGATAGACACCGCTCAGAACTTTCATCAGGGTTGATTTTCCTGCCCCATTTTCACCACAAAGTGAATGAATTTCGCCTTTTTCGACTTTCACATTCACATTGTTTAATGCTTTGACACCGGAAAAATCTTTGATAATGCCTTTCATTTCTAATATGATTTCTGCCATTTTCATTATCCTTTATTTATTTGATATCTGAATCTTTCAAATAGCCACTATCAATCAATTCTGCTTGATAATTATCTTTATCAACGACTAGTGGTTCAATCAGATAAGTTGGCACAACTTTTTTGTTGTTGTCATAAGTTTTTTCGTCATTAACACCAACCTTTTTTTCAGTCAAAATCTCATTAACCATACGAGCTGCTTCACCAGCTAATTTTTTTGTATCTTTAAAAACAGTCATTGTTTGGTCGCCAGAAATAATTGATTTAACTGATGCAGCTTCTGCATCTTGTCCTGTAATAATTGGCATCGGACGATCTGCTTTTCCATATCCGACACTCTTGAGTGATGAAACAATCCCCATTGCGACAGCATCATTTGGTGCTAAAACAGCATCCAATTTTTCGCTAGAATAATAAGAACTTAACAGATTATCCATACGTGCTTGGGCAGTCGCACCATCCCAATTCTTAATAGCAATTTTATTAAAGTCTGTTTGTTTACTTCGAACGACTAATTTTCCTGATTCAATATAAGGTTTCAAGACACTCATAGCACCACTATAAAAGAAACGTGCATTATTGTCATCTGGCGCACCTGCAAATAGTTCAATATTAAAAGTCCCCGTTGCGTTTTTCAAGTCAAGTTTATCCGCAATATATTGACCTTGCAGCTGACCTACTTTAGTATTATCAAATGTCGCATAATAATCCACACCTTTGGCATTCATAATCAAACGGTCATAAGAAATCACCGAAATTTTAAGTTTTTCAGCTTTATCTACAACATCTGTTAATGCCTCACCATCAATTGGTGCAATCAATATGACGTCCACACCTTTAGTAATCATGTTTTCAATTTGTGAGACTTGTGTGGGGACAACATCTTGCGCATACTGAATATCGACTTTATAACCATCTTTTTTCAATTGCTCAACTATGTAGTTGCCATCTTTTTCCCAACGCTCTAATGCTTTTGATGGCATGGCAATCCCGACAGTCTTGCCACTACCACCTCCTTCTTTTTTACCGCATGCTGTAAATAGTCCTAAAGTTACTACTGCTGTCACTCCTAGCAATACTAATTTTTTTAGTTTCATTTTTTATTTCTCCATCCTACGCAAAAGAAAGCGTTTCCATTATTTGTGTTAATATCTCCTTATATCTCTTAATTCCTCACCTATACATCTCCTCCTTTTATTACACTATTTTGTAAGTCCACGACTTACGAGTAAGTTCGTTTCCAAAACCAACTTATATACCATTGTAACCGCTTCCAGTTAATTTGTCAAGTATTTTTTATATGAACTATTCTACTTACAAATCTATAAGCATTAATACCTTTTAATCCGTAAATATAAAATAGAAAAACCACATGAGATCACGTTTCAAAACGCGTTCCATGCGATTTTTCTAATTTTGAGATTTTTAACCTGATATCATCTTATAGAGAAAATTTTAAAATATGATCTTGTAAGCCCAGCACATATCTTGAAATCAAAGCGACAGCACCTAGCATTGAGGCATCTTGAAGAGATGAATCTGAGAAAATAAGCTCAGGTTTATGCACACTGTTGAATCTGTCAACATTGTCCAAAGTTTTTTTAGCAATTTCTGGACAGGCATCAAAAATTCTTGAGGTGATAAAGATCGCTTGAGGTGCGTAAAGTTGATTGATATTGTAGATGAATGATGCGATGGCCATCGTCCATTCTTCTAATAAAGGCATGACTTCAGAGTCTCTATCTTTTAGCAGTTCCAAAAACGCTTCTCGGGAAAAATTGTCGACTTTTTTTATCGCTGCAGCACGATCAATAATCGCGTTTTCAGAATATAAATCCTCTAGTCTCGGTAAATCCCCGGTACTGCTTAGATTGGCTTTCACATCATAGACAATCGTACGACCAACTTCTCCAGCAAGTCCATCCACGCCCCTGAAAACGTAGCCTTCACAAACAATGCCAATCCCAATCCCATTATGAATGTTAAGAGCGATGAAATCCTTGTAGGCAGCATCTTCGTTATAGACATGGTAGTCTCGATAGAAAATAGCAGCCAGATTGGCTTCATTTTCGATGAGGACTGGTACATTTGTCAATTTTTCCAATTCACCGACCAAGTCAAAATCTTCAAATTCAAAGAAAGGACTATAAATAATGTGATTATTAAGAACTGGTGCATGGACGGCGACAGCGATACCAACCAGACCTTTAACCATATCCTGAATGTCTAACGCTTCGAAGATTTTTTTCATCTCAGCAAAAACTGGGGCGACTTTTTTTGATTGAATCTCAATTGCACCATCGCTAATCGTCTCACCACTCAAGTGATTGATCGTGTAGCGTAGATGTCTCACACCCATATCGAAAGCTAAAACGTAGCCATATTGGCGATTAAAGCGAATCATACTCGGCTTACGACCACCCACATTTGATGATTCTCCGATGCCCAATTCTTGAACAAATCCTTCTTCTTCTAAGTCAAGAAAAATTGAAGAAACTGTTGATTTTTGTAACCCAACTGCTTTAGAAATAGAGCTCCGCGATGTTTTTTCTGAATTGAACAACGTTTGTAGGACTAACTTTCGATTATTTTCTCGAACAGCGTCTAGATTTGCTTTTTTAACCATTTAACTTCCTCTCGTCCAACCCTCTTTACATTATATTATAGCAAGTTTTAATAGTTCGGTCAACGAACTTTCTTTTTTGTGCTATTAACGTTTTATTTCACCAGAAACAGCGTTTTGAAAGACTTGAATATCTGCTTCCGAGAATAAATTGGCATCGCCTGCAATCGTATGTTTCAAAACACAAGCAGCTGTGGCAAAGTCAATCGTTTGTTGCGCTGACCAATTGTTTAAGATACCGTGTAAGACACCTGCTGAGAAGGCATCGCCACTCCCCACACGGTCAACGATGGGTCGAATCTCATACTGTTTAGAGTTTGTAAGTTGACCATCTGTATCAATAAAACCTTGCAGTGTATTTTCTGATGACGAGTGAACTTGCCGTTTGGTCGAATAGAGTACCGATAGATTGGGATAGGCTTGCCTTATTTTTTGGTAACACGTTGCCAAATCAACTGACAAATCCTTATCTGCAAATAGCTCTAAGATATATCTAGCATCTAACTCACCCGCTGAACAGTAATCAACCAATGGGAGTAAGTCTCGGATGACCGCACCTGCTTGTGCTTGTGTCCAAAGTTTCCCGCGATAATTGATATCTAAACTAATTTTGCAGCCTGCTGATTTGGCTTTTTCAATCAGTTGTCGTGTCAAGCCTTGCCAAGTTTTTGACAAGGCTGGTGTAATCCCTGAAATATGAAACAAGTCAATGCCGTCAAACAAATTTGTGTCTGACCAAATATCAGTTGCAACTTGCGAAAAACTTGAATAGGCGCGATCATAAATGACTTGACTGGCACGATTGGCTGTTCCCATTTCCAAGTAATAGGTGCCCAAGCGCTCACCACCAAATTGTAAATAATCGGTCTGAACGCCATACGTTTGTAAATGTTGTTTAACCCCTAACCCCAACAAATTATCAGGCACCAGACTAGCAAAATAAGCTTTATGTCCAAAGTTGGCGAGAGATAGGGCAACATTTGCTTCACCACCACCGTAATGTCCTTTAAAATCTGATGCACTTGCCAAACGTTGATGGGCTGATGTCGATAAACGCAACATGATTTCGCCAAGGGTTAAAACTTTCATAAGGCACCTACTGATTGTTTTTTAATGTCAGCAAACTTTTCAGCGTACTGTTTGGCAATCGCTGTCACGCCTTCAAAATCTCCTTTAGCTGCAGGGACCAGGAGATTGCCTCCTACACCAACAGCAACGACACCTGCCTTGAACCAGTCTGCCATATTATCTAAGGAAACACCACCAGTTGGCATGATATTCAGTTGTGGCATCGGTGCTTTAAAACCTGAGATAATGCTTGGTCCATAAGCACTGCCGGGGAAAAGTTTGATGATGTCAACGCCTGCTTTGAGGGCTGTTTTCATTTCTGTAATGGTCATGCAGCCCGGAAGGTAAGGAATTTGATAGAGGTTACAGATTTCAGCCGTTTCTTGGTCAAAGGTTGGACTGACGACAAATTCAGCACCTGCCATAATCGCTAAACGAGCTGTCACGGCATCAAGGACAGTTCCTGCGCCTACGACAACTTTTTCATCACCTTGATACTGGGCGCTTAATGTCGCAATCGCTTGATTGGCATTGGGAACGGTAAAGGTCACTTCAAGTCCAACAATACCTCCTACAACAAGGGCTTGTGATGCTTGAATCGCTTCTTCTTTAGAACTGCCACGAACAACGGCGATAACGCCTGCATCTTCTAATTTTTTGAGTATCTTTTGCTTTTTCATGATGTCAATCCTTCATCTCTTTTCTAACACTAAGCGAACAAAGTAGTTTACTTCACTTGGCATTTTTCCAAAGCCTCCCACAAACCTGTTAAGTACATGGCACCCAAGGCACGGTCGTATAAACCGTAACCCGGACGACCTGTTTCTCCCCAAATCATCCGACCGTGGTCGGGTCGAATATAGCCATCAAAACCATTGTCATAGAGGGCTGCCATGATTTTAAACATATCGTGCGAGCCGTAAGGACTATAATGTGCAGATTCATAACAATCTTTACCATTGTCACCAATAAACTTAACATTACGAACATGTGCAAAGGGAATTCGATCTCGCTTGGCAAACTCAGCAACGATTGCAACAAGGTCATTATCAGGGTCTTCACCGATAGAGCCTGTGCAGAAAGTAATGCCGTTATAGGGCGAATCAACAGCGTTACAGATAAAGTCTAAATCATCACGGTTTTTGACAATGCGTGGTAGACCAAAAATTGAATAAGGTGGATCATCTGGGTGAATGCCCATCTTGATATCAACTTCCTCACAAACTGGGATGATTTGCTCTAGGAAATATTTGAGATTTTCTCTCAGATCAGCTTCTGTTACTGTTTGATATTGGTCAATCAATTTTGTCACATCTGCCAAACGTTCAGGTTCCCAACCCGGCAAGACGGTGCCTTCATTTTGAGATAAGACATCATTTGCCACCTCCTCTGGCGATTTTTGGACGCCTTCAAGGAAGAATGCCATGGTCGTTGACCCATCTTCAAGCTGGTAAGCCATCTCTGTTTTCATCCAGTCAAATACTGGCATGAAATTATAGCAGATGACTTTGATACCGATTTTGGCTAAACGGCGAATCGTTTCTTTATAATTTTCGATATAACGATCACGTGACGGCAAGCCAAGCTTGATATCTTCGTGGATATTGACTGACTCGATCACTTCTAGCTCTAAACCAGCTGCGACAACATCATCTTTTAGCGCTTTGATTTTATCTTCTGGCCATACTTCACCAACCGGCACATCAAACAAAGCACCTACAACACCTGTCATCCCGGGAATTTGACGGATATTTTCAATTTTGACTGGATCATCATTTTTACCATACCAACGCATTGTCATTTTCATTACTATATTCCTACTTTCTTATTTCTTGTGCGTAATTTGTTAGAGTTTCTTGCAGTACCTGTCTGATACTGCCCGGTGCTTGAATCATTTGGTCGAAGAAGTTTTCAATCTTTTCAGCTAAACCAATTTCTATTAAATTGACACCAAAAATCTGTTGATTGCTTAAAATCGGTCGCAAAATCTGATGAGTTTCTTGCCCCCCACCAATGGTTACTGTGGCTAAGTGTGCCTGTAATTCTGTTAATAGTGGGTCTGGGCTGACTTCAAACGCCTCACCTTTATCATCAATTGCTAGTAGATAACGACACCATGCGGCAATCGTTAAAGGAATAAAGGTTAAGTCTCGTACATCCTTATCCGGTGCTGCCACATAGGCTTTCAGAGTTTCACCAAAACGAATCCCAATTTTCTGAGACGTATCCGATGCAATCCGTTGTGGCATGTCTGGAATATTCGGATTGGCAAATCGCTGATAGATGACTTCTTTGATGAAATCTACTGGCTTGATTATCTCTGGATTTTCAACAACCGGTAAGGCTTCAATAAAGCCAACTTGTTCAATCAAGCTCAGCAAATCTTTATCCTGAACTTCCTTATATATCCGATCAAAACCAAGTAAACAGCCAAATATGGCAAGTGTTGTGTGCAGCGGATTTAAACAGGTGCAGACTTTCATCAAGTCAACCTTGTTAATCGTGTCGCGATCTCCTATCAAGACACCATTTGCTTTTTCAAAAGCTGGTCGACCATTTGGAAAAGCATCCTCGATAGCGAGATAGTGGACTTCTTCTGTATTGACAAAGGCAGACAGTAACATTTTTTGTTTGGCTGAGGTAAACGGTAGCATGTCTTCAATGCCTTCTGACGCTAATTTTTCAGCTATGGCTTGATTTGGCAGGGGTGTGATGCGGTCAATCATCGAAAACGGAAAACTGACTTTATCACCCGACGCGAGATAGGTCACAAAGTCTTGTGTGACATGGCCTGCCTTTTGCCAACCTTGCGCAATTTCTAGAACCGTTGCTTTTAGCCTGTCGCCATTATGCGAAAAATTATCCGTCGAAAGCACGGCGAGCGGTGCTGCACCTGCTAGAAAACGTTTCAGAAGGAGATAGGTCAGTTTAGACATGGTGTGCTGCAAATTTTCAAAACTGATGGTCGTCCGAAGGTCTTCAGCAACTTGTGCCAAAAGTTTCCCAGAGGAATCTTTTATGATATAGCCTTTTTCTGTAATCGTCAGGCTGACTAATTTCAGACTCGAATTTTGAAAAACGTCGACCAGTCTCGCCATATCTTCAGGGCGGCTAGCGTGTGCGAATAAGCTCTCAGCAGTGGAGGCGACCAGTTCTTTTTCAAAGGTGCCGTCAGATTTCATCACGACGGTCAGGGAACGATTATCAAAACCATGATAAAGTTCGTCAATCATATCTTCCCCGAAAGTTTCGACAAGGATAATCCCTGTTTCAAGATCGCCCGCGTTCAATAAATCTTGCGCAACCTGTCCGTGGAAACAACGGTAGAGATTCCCACCACCAAAATGAACCCATTCAGGATTTTCTTGTGTTTTTTGTCGCATAATCTGCTCATCATAGGTTGGCGTGTTGATTTTTTTATCGGTAAATCGGTCACGTGCTGTTAGATAACTCTCTGTAATTTCCACCAAAGCGCTCCATTTCTAATCTTCAAAGATTTGATTCATTTAGTTGGTCAAATTTAAAATAGTCTTTGGCATTGGTATAGCTGATGGCTTCTATCATCTGACCAAGTAGCTGAGTATCATCAGGGTAAAAGCCTTTTGCGACTTTCTCCGCCATATAATTTGCCAAAATACGGCGGAAATAATCATGCCTTGAGTAACTTAAGAAGCTACGCGAATCGGTCAACATCCCAACAAAATTCATCAGAACACCATTGTCAGCTAAACTTTCCATCTGGCGAATCATGCCACGATAGGTATCATTGAACCACCAGCCAGCGCCAAATTGGACACGACTTTTGATGCCATCGTCATTCATTTGGAAATTGCCACAGGTCGTAACAATCATGTCATTTTGTGTTGGGTTGGTATTATACAAAATCGTTCTAGGGAGTTCATTTGTTTGATCAAGGGCATTTAGTAATTGATTCAAATGTATGGCCAAATCAGCTTGATCATAGATTGAATCGCCACCTGTATCCGCCCCTACTAGCTCAAACAATTGAGTATTGGCACTTCGGACAGCACCAAAATGCAGTTGCATGACCCAATCATAACGCTTATAAAGTTTGCCTAGTGCCACCATCATCTGACCTTGCCATTTGGCAATTTCATCTTGTTCAAGCGGTTGTTTCGCCATTGCTTTTTTGAAAATATTATCCAACTCATCAGGTGTCGCTGCTTCGTAAACCAAGAAGGTAAAACCATGATCGCTAACACTGCCACCATTTTCAGTGAAATATTGCAAGCGTTGATCTAAAAAGTCAACCAAATCTGAAAATCCTGCTATTTTTTTGCCTCTAAACTCAGCAATTTTTTGAATATAATCAGCAAAACCAATTTTTTCAATGGCAATCACTGGGTCTGGTCTGAAACTTGGTGCAACCACACAAGGGAAATCTGAGGCTAAAATCTGTTGATGATAGCTTAAATCACTCAACATGTCATCCGTTGTCCCGATGTACTTCACATGAGAGGCTAAAATCAAAGATTGTGCTGTCACGTCATGTTCAGCTAGGTAGTCATTACAGGCTTTATAAATCCTTTCAGCACTCTCTGACGTCAAAAGTTCCGTGATGCCAAAATATTGTTTGAGCTCTAGGTGTGTCCAATGGTACAAGGGATTACCAAGCAAGCGCTCAACTGTTTGTGCCCAAGCATAAAATTTCTCCCAGTCGCTCGCCTCACCAGTAATCGCTGCTTCCGATATGCCACAGGCACGCATGGCACGCCATTTATAATGGTCACCTTCTAGCCATAATGCGGTTATAGATAGAAACCGGGTATTTTCAGCGATTTGTTTCGGCTCCAAATGGCAGTGATAATCAATAATCGGTAAATTTTCAGCAACCTCATGGAACAAGGATTTTGCTAATGAACTTTCTAGTAAAAAATCTTTATCAATAAACATGGCATCTCCATTTCTCAAATAGATAGATAGTTGACTGTCAGATTATGATTTTTGTGTTTCATAATCTTTTAAGAGTGTGGCAGTCCAAGGTTGTGTTTCTGTGCGAACAGCTTTGCCAGTGACAATTGCTGATTCAATCAATAAGGTCAAATAAAAATCTTGTGCGGCTTGCGCAAATGAGTAGGCGGATTGACCACCCTTACAATACTCTGCCATTCTATCTAAGCAACTCGCTAGGGCAATCTCATCATCTGACAACACGACTTCAGGATAGGGATTTTGATAGATCCATTCGCCATCCAAAATCAAGCCCTTAAATCCTAAACCTTCCATATTTTCGTACTCGCCTTTATTGATGCGCTTAAATTGCGAAATCATCGGCGTCTGAAAATCTTTTAGATAACGCAATTCCTGATCATTCAGCTCACCGCGATGACCTTTAATCTGAATATGTTGGGAGCGGATAAAGCTACGGTGCTGATCATCTTCGAAATTGTAGATGCCTGTCTTGCCTTGCCCAAAATCAAAAGTCGCCAAGGTTTGTTGGTAGACATTAAATGTTTCTGAGTCAGCTAGCCCACCGCGTTCAAAGCCGGGCTGACCAGTCACTTGAAAACGCTGTGCTTTAACTGTCGTTTCGTGTCCTGAAACATTTAAAAATTTACGCATGAGCGAAATCGCATGATAGTTATTGGTTAGGGAAACCAAAGCAAGTTGAGGTGTGCCAATTTTCCCTTGGGCAAGGCAGGACAAGCGAAGAGCCATATCCGGTCTCAGATAATATTGTTCTGCCACTTGATATTTGGCGTTCGTGGGCATATTTTCTGACAAATATTGCAAGTCTTCCAAGCTACTTCCTGCCGGTGTTTCAGACAGAACTGGCAAGCCAAGTTTCATGACGTCAACCGAAACTTGAGTCGCAGCTGTCGGTGGCACACAAATCACGACAAAATCTGGCGTCCCGAGTTTCAAACCTTCTGCCAAACTCGCAACACAAGTCAAATGCCAAGGTGCCTTGGCATACTGTGCTTGCTGCTCAGGATTAATCGTTACAACCGCTATAATTTTATAGCGTTCGGGCATTTTCTGCGCCAGTCGCAGATAAAATTCTGAACGCCAACCACCACCTATTATGATCAATTCCATTTTCATCGTCCTTTGTCTACACTTTAGAACAAGTATCATTTAAAGTGCTATTTTTAATTAATTGTTTCGCTCCGCCTTTTTCAAGAAAAATCGGATTAAAGTTAAAATACAGGTTTCATGATGATTCATTTACGATTATCTATACGTTTAAGATAGATTAAATCGCTCTGTAAGACTCAAGCAACTCCTAAATCTCATAGTTCGTAACTCGAACTTACCAACTCGCCGTAATTATATTGTAATCATTTTCAATCTGTTTTGCAAGCCCTATAAGATAAATTTTTATTTTTATTTATCAAAGACATCTCAAAACTTAATTCATCCTTCATTAATCGTGTCTAATTGGCGCATGGACATAATAAATGATTCAAATTTTTCCCTTTTTTTGTTATAATGATAGCATGCTTGATGATAATTTTCTTAGTCATCTCAACGTCAAGTTCAAAAAGAAAGTGAGCACCATATGAAGACAGATAAATTTAAAGTTCGGGAGCAAAATGTCTCCACTGTCTTGCAAGAAATTATTAAGTCAGACGGTATTTCTCGCATCCAACTTGCTAAGATGATCGGATTAAATAAAACATCCATTACCTCCATCATCTCAGACCTATTAGATCAAAAGGTCGTGATTGAAAAAGGGATAGGTCAAGGTGGCCTTAGCGGCGGTCGAAAACCGATTATGATTTATTTCAATGAAAAAGCGGGTGCCTGCTTACTTCTAAATATTGATACAGGTTATCTGGAGTGTACTGCGAGTTATCTGAATCAGCAGATTATTTTTCAAACGAAAGAAACCGATGTCAATATCACAAAAGATAACGTTGTTGAAATGTTGACACAAATTATCGAACAAACAATCGCGCAACTCCCCAAAACCGAACTTGGCGTTATCGGCCTAACCATTGCCATTCATGGATCTGTTAATCATCAAAAAATTACTTTCACACCGCGTTCAAATCTGGATCAAATTGACCTTTATCAAATTTTCAAAGACAAGTATGATTTTGCTATCCACATCGTAAATGAGGTGAATCTCTCGACTTTCGGCGAATATGCTTTTGCCTCACCTAGCAACTATTTGGTTAACCTGAGCGTCCGTAACGGTGTTCGTGCGGGGATTATCCAAAATGGTGTGCTTCAGCAAGGACGGAGTGGTAATGCTGGAGAAATCGGTCATACGATCATCAAAGAAAACGGTTTACGTTGTATCTGTGGCAATGCCGGGTGTTTAGAACAATATACAAGTCTGAAAGCCATTTATAGACAGTTTGGACAACTCAAAAACATGGATTTTGTCAATATGATTATCATCCGCGAATTTTTCAGAACTGGGGACCCTGAAACCCTTGCCTTTATTCATGAAATTGTTGAGATGCTTGCCAACTGTGTTAATGGTCTCATCCTAACGTTTGACCCAGACATTATCACGCTTAATGGGGATTTATTTAAAGAACTCCCTGAGATTAGTGAGCTGATGCAGGAACAGCTCAAAAGCGCCTTTACTAAAAATGTCGTCCTTCGTAATTCTTCTCTCCATGAACAAGCGACAATTTTAGGTGCGATTGCCTTAAACCTTCAAGATTACTTCAATATTCCCAACCTAAAATACAATCACCATCTTGGTTAATCAGTCATAAGGCCACACCGATTCTAAACGGTTCAAACAAAGCTTTGTCCTCACTGCCATTTTTTGCGATGAAATCTCGCATATAATATCACATCTTTTACTAACCACTCTGCTGCCATGGCTAGCCAAATCCCAAAAACACCTAGGTGACAAGTCTTAGCCAATAGATAACCTAAGATAACTCGAATCCCCCACATTGTTACAAGCGAAACGGTCGTTGAATAAACAGCGTCCTTTGCTGCTTTCAGGGCGGCAGGTAAAATCGCAGAGCAGGCAAAGGTTAGACCATGAAAAATGATAATGACCCAATAAGTCTGACGAACGATTGGTTGAACATCACTTGCGACATGAAATAAACGCATGAGTAGCGGAAAAGCTGGTATCATTACCAGTAGATCCATGGCATATACCATCAATGACCCGTAGATGAGAAATACTCGGGTTATTTTTTTGGCATCATGCGGATTTTTCTGCCCTAGACTTTGCCCAACAATCGGAATGATAATAATTGATAGTGCAATCGGAATGATTTCCGACATCGGCGCCAAAGTCGAGATAATAGCGTGCGCTGCAATTGCGGAAGTCCCCAGTTGCACGACAATCATCTGCATGATAATTTTGCCACCATTGAAAAAGAGTTGTTCGCTGGCAAATGGTATGCTTGTTTTGATGACAGAAAAGACTTGCTGCCGATTGATCTGTGTCAGTCGAGACAGTTTAAAGCCATCTTCTTTCATACTTGTTAAAAGTAACCTTAAAGCAAAGATAGCACCTAAAATCCGCGAGAAATTCATGGCAATCATCAAACCTAAAATCCCCTGTTTCAGACCGATAACTAAAATCAAGCTCAAAGCCAAATAAAGAAGATTGGTAAACAAAGAAATCGTCAAGGTACTTTTTGTTCGACTAATCCCTCTTAAAACACCATTTATTCCCTCAAGAATGGCAAGACTTGGATAGGTCAACAACACACCCAGAAAATAAAATTGGGCAATGTCCATCACATCTGCTTGGGCTGACCCGAAAATGGTCTCAAGCATAGAACCTTTAAAAAGTAACATCCCTAGACAAAACGACACGCCTATCACGAAAGTGATTAAAATACTGGTCGTCATAATTTTTCCGACTTTGATTCGCCGTCCTGCACCAAAATTTCTCGCCACTAAGACAGTACCCGCCAGTGCAATGGCGCTAATCATCGAGACTAAAAAGACATTTAGACTCTCGACCATATTGACTGCCGCAATGGTGGCTGAGCCACTAGCACTGATTAAGGCTGTATTAATAAAACCGAACATGATTAAAAATGTTCGGTCAATCAAGACAGGCAAAAAAAGTTGGCGCAAGGCTGCTGTTGAAAAGTGTTGCCCTGAAAAATCCTGTTGCAGTCGTTTTGTAACAACTTTTTTAATTTGAGTTAAACGCATTGCCTTTATCCTTTTGATGTTAGGTGTGTTTTAACAGACTTGGTGGATGATGTGTCACTTACCGTACGCTTGTTTGATCTGGTCATAGCTATCTTCAATTTCAGCTGGCTTGACTGGAAACTGCAACCATTGACCTAAATAAGCCGATGCCCAA
The DNA here is from genome assembly GCF_054658615.1 of Pseudolactococcus yaeyamensis. Taxonomy (NCBI): domain Bacteria; kingdom Bacillati; phylum Bacillota; class Bacilli; order Lactobacillales; family Streptococcaceae; genus Pseudolactococcus; species Pseudolactococcus yaeyamensis. The sequence goes on along the minus strand of NZ_BAAGGP010000001.1, from coordinate 94,585 downwards.
GCTGTTTTTGCCAGTTCAACACTTTTAACGCCTGCAAGTCCCGGCGCGATTAATGGTTGCTTATCATCTAAAATATGCTGAGAAAAATTGGCAATACTGGCAATTAAATCAGCCTGCCAACTATTGTCATCTAGCCTAATGGCGATATCATAAGTTTCAGAAATTTCTGGTGTGCCAGCCTGAACACTTGCTTGATTTAGCTTGGTAACTGTAATTTTGCCATCTCCTAACCACTTTATCTCGCCCAATTCCCCAACAATCCGTAGGTTTTCCTGTCCTAACGGTTCATTTATCGAGGTCACAAAAGTGGTGCTTGCACCATTCGGATAGGTTAAGATAAGGGTTGATTCGGTATCAACTTCAACATTACGGTAAGCGCCAAACTGCGTATAGGCTAACAAGCTTTTCGGCTCACCAAAGAGAAAGTTCAGCAAGTCTAACTCATGAATGGCTTGATTAATCAGCAAACCACCGCCATCTTTCTCCCATGTTCCTGTCCATGACAGACTATTGTAATAACTTTGTGGTCGAAAATAGCGCAGATTATCCCAGTGAATACGTTGAATCTGACCGATTATCTGTGTCTCTAACAAAGCTTTGAGTTTTTGAAATTGTGGATTAAAACGCAGGTGGTGCATGACGGCAAAGGTTAAGCCTTGACTTTCTGCCAGCGCCACCAAATCGTAGCCTTCTCGAATGTCTAAGCTAACTGGTTTTTCAAGCAAGACATGCTTACCTGCTTGAAAAGCTATTGTCGCCATGGGAGCATGGGTTTGATTGGGCGTGGCAATGATGACTGCCTCAATTTCATCTGAGCTGATGAATTCTTGAAAGTCACCAAAACACTGCACATTGTCACCAAACTCTGCTCTTGCTTTTTCAGCTTTCACAGCACCATTGACACAAACTGCTGTTAGAACCGCAGAAGGAATCCGACCCGCTAAAAGTGCTTTAGCATAGGTCATTCCCATATTACCTAACCCAACAACGCCTATCTTGATTTGTTCTACCATTTTTGATCACTCCTAGTCGGACTTCATTAAGCGTAGATTTGACGCCCTTTTTCATCAGCAATCCCTGATTTTCGTAAGAAATACGTATTGACTTGGTCACGCCAATCCTTGGCAACGCTGTATTGTTCCTGCAAAAGTTCTGCGACATTTTCAAAATCTGTTGGTGGGAGTTCGTCAGCTAAATCTTGCCAAGTTGCAATGTAGTTTTCAACACGCGCAACACCTTCAAAATGCGTATCGTAAATGTGTTGAATTAAGGTTTTGCCACTTTGAAGCACATGCGTGTAGGGCAAGTGGTGGAAAAACAGAACCAGATTATCTGGACAGGTCGCCAAATCATTATACTCCGCCTCACGCGCTGGCGCATACTGCCCTGCATAACCAGTACCATCAACAGATGTCCGATTGACACCGATCCCATTGCGGTCAGCAAAATGATAAGTCCCCCAACGGTCATATTCATAACCGTCAATGTCTGGCCCATAATGCAAATGCGGTTTAACCATGAACCCAATGCCAAGCGGTGCAGTGTAAAATTCGTAGGTTTCACGAGAGGTCAATAAAATGTCCAAGACTTTTTCTCTTGCGCTTTCTGACAGGTCAAAAGTCAAAGCCAGCCATTCTGTAGCCATTTCTTGCGAGGTCAAATCATTGTGCCAACACAAACGACCGTAGGCAAAGAGATTGATTTGCATCAATTTATGGTGCGTCCAATTCTCATCCATACCAACACTGCCGACTGCTGCAATCCCAGAACGTGATGCAATGACTGAATTTTCTTTGAGCGCATTTTTGACTAGATTTTCTTTATCATTGACCTTGGTATCAAAGTCTAAAGCTTCTTTCCAAACAGGCGCTAAATAATAGATATGTTTTTGATGCCCTGTGTACTCCTGTGTGATTTGGAACTCGATGATATGATTGGTCTTTTTCAAGCCACCAAATAAGGGGGTCACAGGTTCACGCGTTTGAAAATCAATGGGGCCAAGTTTGATTTGCAAGGTCACATTGTCATCAAATTTACCGTCCAAGTCGATAAAATGGTCATAAGCAGCACGCGCCCGATCAATCGAACGATCACGCCAGTCTTGTGCGCAATCATAAACGAAACAGCGCCAGATGACTTGACCGCCGTAAGCTGCCAAGGCACGCGCAAACATATTAGCGCCATCATCATGCCCACGACCATAAGTGAAAGGTCCCGGTTCGCCTTCTGAGTCAGCCTTAACCACAAAGCCACCAAAATCAGGAATGGCACGATAGATAGTTTTGGCAATATCTGCCCAGAAATCATTCACACCTTCGTCTAATGGGTCAGAAGTCGTCAAACCACCAACGAGTTTAGGCGAGGCAAAATTCACACTGAGATAGGTTTTGATGCCATAGGCGCTGAAAATATCCGCGATGTATTTGACTTCTGGCAAATTTTCTTCGAGAATCAAACGTGTTTCAACCTTATGAACATTGACATTGTTAATCGAAATCGCATTAATCCCGACAGATGCCCATAAGCGTGCATAGTTGCGGATGGTTTCAAAATCACGGCGGAAGGTGTTATCTTGATAATAAATCGAATTCCCCGCATAACCACGCTCAATTGATCCATCCATGTTATCCCAATGGTTAATCATCCGGATGCTTTGGTCAGGCACAGACACGGTTGCTGTGATGGCTTTCCCCTGTGCCAAACGTGTGTAAAGATGGTAAAAACCGTAAAGCAAGCCTTTTGACCTGTTGGCTGAAATCACGACGCCATTTTTAGAAACGGTCAGCTCAAAACCTTCTTGACCTAGTTTTTCATTTGTGACGATTTCAAACACGATATCAGCCTCATTTTTTTGCGCTTTTTTCTGAGCATTGTCAAATAGAGCTGCAAACTCCTGCTCAATCGTTGTTGCAAGCGCTGATTTTTCTGCTAAGTAATACCTTTGATAAGTTTCGTTGGTGATGATTTTGTCTAACCAACATTTATCTCTTGTTGACATTATTTTCTCCTAGTTAAGATGTTGAGGCGACTGCTTTGGTGTGTAGAAAATTAGGAAAAGGCGTAAACGAACAACGTTCGTGCATACTTTTATCTATTTTCATAACACCAAGGAGCCGAAACTCGATTAGTTGCTATCAAAATTTTCGATATAAATAACTTGGCTTCACCCCAAAATAATTTTGGAGGGTGCCACCTTTTGCTAATTTTTTATCGCCACCGCCTGAATCACGACCGGCTTGAAATTTGACATCGGCAATGAAACTATTGCCTGACCAATCCGTTGGACCAATCAAGGCGCGTGGGACATCACAGCCGTCTTCTGTCCGAACTGTCGGCAGATTGGCTGTGCCTAATTGAACCTTTTGCAAGACCAAACCATCATCAATCATGTAGATGCGTAATTTGTAAAATCCTGCACTTTTTATCTGGTGCTGAGACAAACAAGACTTGCCATTTCGAAGGGTTGCTGTGTGAACTGCCGTATCTACCCCATCGCTCCAAGTAAAACCACAATCATTCATAATCATGAAATCATCGGATAGGGTATTGACAATTTGAAGCTCATCCGCAATTAAACTACCGTCATCTGCAACTGCAATCAATTGAATCCCATAGCGCAAGTGTGTTAAGTCATTAAAAATCGGTGAAGTCGTTGGTGAAAATTGGGTGACAACGCTTGCCATACCTGCTGTTTTGACATAAATGTTAAAGTCAACATAAGCATTTTCAGCCAACACTTTCGCCACATCAATCTGACTTGGGTGAACACTGACTTGATCAGGTTGAACCTTAATCGCTGATTTTTCACGCCCATAATTGGGTAAGCTCGTCCAACGTGCGCCATTTTTAGCGGGTCTATCACTGGCAAACTCTTTAGCCAAAATCGCAATCACACCGTCTTGCTCAACAGCTGTTTGATTGGGCAGGTCACTAGCAATATCAACTAAAACATCTGAGGTCAGCTCACGAATTTGTGGCTCATGAGGTTTAGGATTGTCCGCAAAAGAAAAATCTAACATATTTGACGGTTGAAAAGTAAACTGTTCCAAGGGCGAGTACCATGTCGTCTGACCGATATGAAATTCCATGCCGTAGCCCAGATATTTACCACCATGGAGCTGATAATTGAAGTAATCATTAATCGCGGTATCTTCTGCCAATGCCTGACGGGCGATTTTTTCACTGCTCTCTGGCTTGATACCCATCTTCTGAAAGCCAAGATGAAGCATCAGTTTGATAACATTGCTCGAGGCATGAACGGGATAGTAGACAAATTGATAGAAGGCATCATGCACCACTTCAGGACAATTCCCCAAGAGATGCGTGACAGTCTCGTCCAATGCTTCCCAAGCCTTCAAATGGTTTTGCGCTTCGCCATCCAACACATTGAAATCATCATAGCCCAACCATTCTGGTTTGCGGACAGCATTTAATTGGGGGTAGCTTGTCAAAACGTGGGAAATTTTGGCGACATCATCAGGCTGAAAATAGGCTGAAAATTCACGTGTTGCAAACTCAGACGCAAAATTCGCTGTCCCTTCGATCGTACCATAACGCTCAATATCATAAGCTAGATTAAACCAATAATCTATCGGATATTGCAAGGGAATCAGATCACCAACATTGACAACCCAAAGATTTTGCACACCGTAATTATAGGCCATAACCATTTGCTCACGCGTTTTTTCGATTGGGCTTGTATTAATCCAGCGATAATCGCGGGGGCCGCCATGGTAATCAAAATGGTAATACATGCCAAAACCACCCGTTTGGAAAGCACGCATGTCATCAGTTGGCAAGGTTCTCAAATTACCATGATTGTCATCAGCTAGTAAAATCGTCACATCAGCTGGAATTTCTTGATTCAAGCCGTGATAATAATAATTTTCAACTTCCTTATATAATGCCAGAACTTGCGGCGTTTCCGAAGGATTCAGACCAGCATCTGCTAAAAGTTGCCGTTGTGCTTGAAAAACATCACTGACCAGTTTGATATTATCAGCCTCAGTCGTGCCCATCGGCGCTGCCGGCGAATCGCCTAGCCCTCGAATCCCAACGGTATAGACATTTTCATTTTGATGACGTGTGGTCACACTATTGCGCCAAAACTCCGTCATCTTATCGCCATTGCGCCAGAAATCCCATTCCAAGGGCGATCCGTCGGTTTCAGTATACCCCTTTTCAGCAGCCCACCACGTAAATTCTTTATCACTCGTCGCCATAAATTCTTGGTGGCTGGTACCCATGACGATGCCATAACTTTCAGCAAGTTCAGCGTTTTGAGAATCATCCGTCCAAAAAGCATTGCCCCACATGGCTGGCCAGAGGTAATTGCCTTTTAAACGCAGAATCATATCAAAAACATGACTGTAAAAATGATGATTAAAACCCGGATAAGCCTCAGGATTGTTTAAAGCAGCGTCCTCAAAAACACTGGTTCCAAAATTTTTCTCACAAAAATGCGTGAGCGCAGGATCTTCATCATTGAGGAAAATACCACGATATTTGACAGAAGGCGATTTTTGAAAAAGCGTGCCATCAAGTTGAATCGCAACCTCAGGATTTTGGGGCAATGGTGCATCACCAAAGAATGTCCAGGGGGAAACCCCCATTTCATCTGACAGGTGATAAAGGCCATAAACAGCCCCACGGCGGTCGCTACCAATAATCAACAACTGATTGTCAATAAACTTGATCAAATAACTTTCCCACTGCCCATTGATTTGAGCAAGCTCAGCTGAGGTGATTTTTCCCGCTGTTAATAACTCTGCAGTTAACGATTCACCGTTGGTTAGACTGGCAACGATGATTTGATGTGGGATATTTAAATCATCTGCAACTTGAGCCTTGACTGAATGTCCTGTGACCGCTGTCATATCTGCTGCCACATTTTGCCCAGCATGACTGACCGCTGGCGATTCTTGCTCGGTATAAATAATTTGCTTAAATGTGGCAAATTGATATTTTTTCAACATATAGCTTCCTTCCAAGTATTAATGCAATATTTTATTGATTTGCTCAACTGGCAAGGCTTGTGCCAATTCGTGACCTCCAGCTTGACTATAGTGTAAGCCATCACCACGATCAAGCCTTGTTTTCAACACATGTGGTGTCTCAGGATAATGCGCAACAGCGTCTAAATCTAATACCGCATCATACAGAGATGACTTTCTAATCCAAGCATTGACAGCTTGGCGCTTGTTTTCAGAGCTTTCCTTATAAAAGTCTGATTGGCCTGCTGGTGTCAAGGTACAGCCGACCAAGCGACTACCGTAACGTTTGGTCATTAGCGCATATTTTTCCAGACCTGCGATAATCTCTTCAGCCCTTGCATCGCCAAACAAGCAATCATTGATACCGTGAAAAATAAGAACAGTATCAGGCGCATTTAAACTGAAAACATCTCGTTCAAAACGCGCTAGCCCCGCATACCCCTGACGGAAATAAGGATCAGCCTGCGGTCTATCTGTGCCAACCAAAATCTGATTGCCACCGATACCGAGATTCACCAGCCCAAATTCCGAGATATGTTCATCACGCAGCCGTTGTTTCAAGCCGTCTATTAACCAACCTTGCTGAGTCAAGGAATCACCGAAAACATGCACCGTTTCTGCCATCGTCACAGCCTCCAAATACTGAAAACCGTAAACAAAGTGCAAGAGTGGATTTTCTTGTCTCGTCCGAAAACGCAGCGTCTGTGGCTCAAAATTACCTTGATAAAAATTTTCAATCTGCATCTCTTGATTGGAATAGGTCACAATGCCACTGGTCACCGTCGTTGGATGCGCTAGTTGTGTCGTAATGATAAAACTATCCCCCGCATTAAACCTAAGTGCAATCGGATCCGTCTGTATTCGCTCACCGGGTCTAATCGAAATGGCATCTTGTCGCAAGACTTGAACTGGATAAACTTGATTCGCATACATCAAAGTGACTGAGCTAAAATCAAGGGGCTCAATCCCATATTCATTTTCCAACACCAAACGTATCGTCGTGCCACCTGCATCTACTCTCAGACTAATCACTTGCTGCTCAGCCTGTAGATCATTTGGCCACGAGCGATAATCTGAACTCACATAACCAAAAATGGTTTTCCAATTCATCTTTTTTCTTCCCTCATTTAGTCAGCTATAAGTAAACCAAACCAAGCATTTTTTCATGCTTGGTTTATTTTAAGGGCGCCTCTAAAAACTGCTTTTGATGACTTTTGATGACTTTTGAGTTAAATTTTTCTAGTTGAAAGCATTGCTTTCAGTCAACCAATGAGGACAACGAAGTTGTCTTCGGCTAGGCATTGCGACAAGGCTTGTGGCTGCGATTACTCGCCACAGAAAGCCCATTTGCTACTGCAAGGTGCGAAAGCAATAACGATGCGATAGGGAAATTTAACCAAAAGTGGCAAATCTGAGTTTTTAGAGGTGTCCTTAATCTTCAAAGTACAATTTTACTGAAAATCGTCGTTGGCAATTCAAGTAAATCAGATAATTAATCGCCCCGCCAAGAATGCAAATGTAAGCCACTGGAAAAATTCGCAAGGTCACAACAGTCGCAAGCAAGCACAGGATATTCAAAACTGTTACCAAAGGTAATTTATATGAAATCAACAGGGCTGAGAAAAATTTGCGCCCTAAAGGAAGAGTTGCCGAACGATCATCCGTCGAAATCAAAAGCACAAAGAACATACTGCTCATGAGAAAACCACTGGTAATCAGAAAAGGAATATAGAGCAGAACGTTTTGTGTCAAGCTCAAGACTTGTAAATCAAAGATGAGAAAGGCAATCAAGAAGGTATAAAATAGTGTTACTTGCCAATGCCGTTTCAAACTTGTCACATAAATGGCCCCATATTTTTTCAAAGGTAATCTATCCTCATGTGCTTCAATCACCTTAAACTGAGCCAAAAAGCTGTTCAACATCAGAAAGATTGGCACAAGAAACAAGACAAAATTATTGATGGTCAGCCTGAAAATCAGGAGCATGACAAGAAATAAAGCATTTGACATGATGAAATAAAGATTCTGCACCGTTAGTCGATATACGACATTAACACCGGCAACTGTCCAGTTTGTCAAAAAATCAAAATTGAATTTCATAATTTTTTTCCTTTCTGCGGTTTCACTTCGTGAACTCTTGAAACTTGACCTACGCTGGCGCTCCGTCCAAGCAGGGTCAGTCGCGAACTACATCCGCTCAAAGGCCTCTATATGAGCTAAAATATACTTTCTAACCTTTAATACCAGAAGATGTCACACCCTCAACGAAGTATTTCTGAGCGCTAAAGAACAGGATAATCGCTGGCAAGAGTGAAATCAGAGACATGGCAAAGACTTGATTCCATGGTGTGTTGGTCGATGGATCAATGTTAAGTTTCAAGGCTAATGAAACTGGGAATTTGTCTTGTGAGGTAATATAAATCAGTGGTCCCAAGAAATCGCTAAAGGTCCAAACGAATTGGAAGATAATACAAGATGTCAAAGCTGGTTTCAGAGCAGGCACTAGAATGCGCCACAGAATGCCAAATTCACCACAGCCATCAATCGTTGCTGCTTCATCCAAATCTCTTGGAATAGACCGTAAAAACTGAATCATCATAAAGACGAAGAAAGGTTCTTGGGCAAAGAAGGAATTGGCAAGTAAAGGCACATAAGTATCCAACATGCCAAGATTTTTCCAAAAGAGATAAAGGGGTACACGTGTCACGACTTGCGGCAAGAACATCGTTGCCATCAAGAGTGAAAACATGATTTTCTTGAAAGGAAACTCAAACCGTGCAAAACCATAAGCTGTAATCGTCGCTGAAACTACCGTGAATAGAATCTTAGGCAGTACGTACTTAAAGGTATTGATAAAATACAGGGTAAAAGTATAATCCCCTTTGGTATTCCAACCGTCAATATAGGCTTGGAAATCTAGCTTTTTAGGAATAAACCCAATCGATGTAAAAATCTCGTTATTCTCTTTAAAGGATGCGCCAACTAACCAAATAATCGGATAGAGCATAATCACTGCAACCAATGTCAGCACGACATATCTGATCACCGCTGAAACTTTTTGATTCTGAATTTTTCTTTTTTCAGATAAACTAGGCGTCATTTTCCACCTCCATCAGAATAGTAAACCCATTTTCTTTGACTGGCAAAGAGCACGATAGTTGAGCCGACAATCAGGGCAAATAGAATCCAACTCGCAGCACTCGCATAGCCCATATCAAACTCCTTAAAGGCTTTATCATAGATAAACATCGACGCCAGATAGGTCGAGTTGAGCGGTCCTTTCCCTGTTACGATGTAAGGCCCATTGAACTCTTGAAAGGCATTGTTGAGCTGCATGACGAGATTGAAGAAAATTGTCGGTGTGATGAGTGGCACAGTGATTTTCAAAAACTGTGTCAATTTTGAGGCACCTTCTAGACTTGCTGATTCGTACAGTTCCCCCGGAATGTCTTTCAGGGCGGCTAAGAAAATCAGCATGGCAGAACCAAATTGCCAAACTTTCAAGATGACAAGGACAATCATCGCCCCTGCCGCTGTTGACAACCAGTCAATCGGATGAATACCAAAAGTGCCTAAGAAAGTATTGACCAAGCCTTTAGGTTGGAACATTGAGCGCCAAAGTACACCAACCGCAATGTTGCCTCCTAAGATTGACGGAATATAGTAAGCCGTCCGATAGAAACTGATCGCTTTGAGCTTAAAGTTCAGGATAAAGGCGACAAATAAGGCAAAGCCTAATTGAAGCGGTACAGTCGCAACCGTATAGATGACTGTTGCTTTTAAAGAGGTTCTAAATGTTTCATCTTTAAATAAGTTGATATAATTTTGTAGCCCTAGAAACTCAGGTTTCTGTCCAACACGTGCCAGAGAATAATCTGTCAACGCATAGTAGAATGAGGAAAGAATCGGCCAAATTGTTAAAACGATAAACCCGACGAGCCAAGGCGCTACAAAAATTAAGCCAATTTTTTTATTTTTCATTGCTTAATCTCCTAAGTGTAATAAGTTGGAATAATTTATTTTTTATGCTGTAAATGACGATGGGAACAAATATGTCTATCTGCTCCCATTAAGTCTCCTGATTATTTCAATTTATAATCTTTAGCAAGTTTGGCAGCTTGTTCTTTCGTTTTCGTGTAAACATTTTTAGCTGCTGTTTTCAAATCAGTTTTACCAAGCTCTACAGCTTCGATTTCAGTTGTATAGATTGTTGTCAATGTGCCATCTTCATAGAAAGGCGTTTCATTAATTTTCACTGCTTCTTTTGCGTAGTCAAAACCTTCCTTCATGAAGCCAGTTAATTGACCATCCTCTGTCAAGACTTCAACGGCTTTACTTGATGCAGGAATGCCACGAGAAAGTCCAAGTGTTTTGTTAGCTTCTTCACCATTCAGGAAGTCATTCAAGAAAGTCCCAACTTGTTCTGGATTCTTTTCGTCTTTCTTAACACCAAATAATAGTGATGGTTTAGACAAGAGGTTGACTTCTTTGCCACCTTTTGCGATTGGATAGTCAACAATAACTAACTCATCGCCAATTTCTTTCAAAGATTCATAGTCAGATGTAATCCCAGCATTCCAACCAATACCTCCGCCATATTCACCTTCCAACCATTTTTTATTCGTTGCAAGTGAAACAGGTTCTGTTCCGACATTTTCAAGGTAATCTTTACGTGAAACGAAGACACGTGCATCAGCCATTTCTTTATACCAAGTCATGGCATCTAAGTAATCTTGTTCAGACCAGTTCAAATCGCCTTTTTCATCAAATTCAGCTTTACCAGTTTTTTGTTGCAACCAAACAGTTACAGGGAAACGCCAAGTTGGCGACGCAATCATAAACGATCCTTCAGGTAATTTCTTAGCAGCTTCTTTATAGTCATCCCAAGTTTTTAGAGTTGCAACATCAATACCATTACGTTCATATTCTGATTTATTGACATACATGACAATTGTATTTTGACCATAAGGTACAGCGACTTGTTTGCCATCAACTTGACCAAATTTCAAGAAATCTTTGTCATAAGTTGATAAATCTAAGCTCTTGATGGTAGATAGGTCATAGAAACCGCCATTTTGTCCAAACTGAGGGACCCAGTTATAGAGCAAAGTTGTGATATCAGCAAGTGTATTACCTGCGTAACGAGTTGTAAATACTTGGTCCAAATCACCAAAACCACTAGGCTCGCCTTTAACCGAGATATCTTTATGTTCTTTCTCGAAACCATCGATCATATCTTGTGTTGCTTTGTGACGGTCATCATTGCCCCACCAGCTAAAGCTGACTTCTACTGCGCCTTTATTGCCAGAAGAACTTGTTTTCTTCTTACCTGCCGAACAACCTGCTGCCAATGTTACCACCGACAGAACCGTAACTGCACTTAGTGCCACTTTTTGCCATTTTTTCATTTTGTAAGCTCCTTAAAATTTATAATTTATGTTTATAGGTTACAGAGGAAGATTCCCCTAAGCATTAACATGAGTCATTTTTAAACCAAATAATCATTAAGATGTGATTTCACAAGTTCAATATGACTTGAGTCATTTGTAATCGCAGCACCATTTTTAAGTGAGTACTCAGTCAAGCTTTCAAGATCTTCCTTGTCTGCTAAGATGTTGGCACCAATCCCTGTTTGATAACTGGCATAGCGTTTCGCTTTAAGGTCTGACAAGAATTTATCAGCACGAATCGCTGCTGCTCCTTTCAAACCACGAGCGAAGGTATCAAATCCAGCAATGTGAGCTAGGAACAAGTCTTCTGGCGCAAAGGATGACCGACGAACTTTGGAGTCAAAGTTAATCCCACCGGGCGCAATCCCATTGTTTTCCAAGATTTCAATCATGACAAGGGTTGTATCAAACACATTTGTCGGGAACTCATCTGTATCCCAACCCAATAAGACGTCGCCTTGGTTGGCATCGATTGAACCAAGCGCATCATTGATACGTGCCACTGTCAATTCATGTTCAAAAGTATGACCTGCTAAGGTTGCATGGTTCCCTTCAAGGTTGAGTTTGAAGTCATCTTGCAAGTTGTATTTCAAGATGAAAGCAAGGGTTGTTGCCGCATCGAAATCGTATTGATGTTTCGTTGGTTCTTTTGGTTTTGGCTCAATCAAGAATTGTGGTTTATGACCAATTTTTTCGCCATAGGCAATCGCCATTTTGAAAAGACGGGCGATATTATCTTGTTCGAGTGCCATGTCTGTGTTGAGAAGTGATTCGTAACCTTCACGACCACCCCAGAAGACGTAGTTTTCACCGCCGAGTTTTTTAGAGATGTCCAAACCTTTTTTGATTTGAGCTGCTGAGTAAGCAAAGACATCGGCGTTGTTTGATGAGCCTGCACCATTGACAAAGCGTGGATTTGAGAACAAATTGGCTGTATTCCAGAGCAATTTAATCCCTGTCTCATCCATCTTTTCTTTGATTAAGTCTGTGATGATATCCAAGTTTGAGAAAAATTCTTCAAGCGTGTCACCTTCTGGTGCGATATCAATATCGTGGAAACAGAAGTAAGGCGCATCCAATTTAACTAGGATTTCGAAGAATGCCTCAACACGATTTTTGGCTGTTTCAAGTGGTGTTGCACCAAACCAAGGGCGTTGGTTGGTCGCATTACCAAATGGATCTGAGCCGTCTTGCGTCATGGTATGCCAGTAGGCAATCGCAAAACGTAAGTGTTCTTTCATTGTTTTGCCTTCTACAACTTCTTCTGGGTTGTAGTGACGGAAGGCGAAGGGGTTTTTACTCCCAACACCTTCGTATTGAATTTTCTCTATCTCTGGAAAATATGCCATTTTTTCTTCCTCCTGCTTTTCAAAAGCTTTAAGTTTTTAGTTAGGTTGTTTAATAGACAAACGCCTTATTCTTTATCTTATCAGCAATTTGACTCCCCTTCCCAATGAATTACCTCTAGTTAGATTGTTCGAAAAACCAACTTATCTCTATTGTAATCGCTTCCACCACTTTTGTCAATACCTTTTTCAAAATTTTTAAATCAATAACGAACTTTTTAAAAAAAAACTTACTAAAATGGATTCTTTTATCCTAAAAATAGCAAAATTCTCTCAAATATAAACAAATAGGCTCAGTCTCCTGAACCTATTCATCCTGTATTTAAAATGCTATTAGTAAGCCTGCAACCATTATTCTTTTAGATATTGTTTCCATCTAACACTAGATTGATGTTTCAGCAACCAATTAACAACTGTTTTTAGCAACGCTAAATTTTCTTGATTAAGCATTCCCTCGCGATTATGGGCAGGCACATAGCCTGCAACTTTGCCACTCCCATAAAAATGTCGCCAGCCTGCGACTGACTCACCCGCATCTGAAAAACTCCGTAGGAAAATGTTGGTAAACTCATCAACGAAACCAACTTGATAATGTTCATCATGGATGACAAATTGCCTCGGTGCCTCGGCTAATTCACACTTATAGGTTACCGCCAGTGGCTCTGGATGTCTGACAAAATAACCTTTTAACATTTGGATGTAGTCTGAATCTATCGGATAGTTGGACATACCCGAGTGGAGTGCAAGCCAGCTACCTCCATGAGCGACATAAGTCGTAATCTGAGTACTTATTTCCGGTGTTAGCCACTCACTTAAGCCAGTTTGTTGCAACATATATCGGTTTTCACTTGATAAAATCACTAAATCTGGATTTTTGGAGAGTGCGTCAGCTAAAGCATCTAAAGGGACATTTTCATAGATGACAGCTTCATCTAACAAACTAACAACACGCTGAATGCAGTGATCTATTACTCTCCCCTCATGAGAGTAATCTCCTGTTATGCTAATGATTGTTTTAACCATTTTATTTGACTCCAAATCTATAGTGAATTGTCTTAGAAACTTTTTCATCTGGCAAAAGTGCGATACTTCCCCATTCAGGGTGATGTGGTAAATCAGGCAACTCCTGAAACTCAATCGCTAATCCTAACTCTTTTGTCATAGGTCGATTGTTCACATCAGTATCGCGATCCCATCCACTGGCGCTGTAAATAATCACGCTACCAGCCTCGCTCGTCACGTCTAGTCGTCTGCCGCTTGCTTCATCGTACAAAGTAACATAGTGTTCACGCGCATTGCCATCAAAAACAAAAGCTGTATCCAAGCCACTTGGCAGGGCGCTGAGGGCGACTTCTAGCGGTTTAGCCGTCGTAAAGTCATAGGGGGTACCCTTTACGGGCAAAAATGTTCCTAGGGGAATGAGCTCGGCATCTGTTTCCAGAACGTGCGAGGCTGAGACTTCAAGGCTCTGTTGACGAATAGCCGTTTTCAACTCACCACTGAGGTTGAAATAAGCGTGGTTAGTTGGATTAAAGAAAGTGGCAACTGGTGACGCTCCCGTAAAAGTCATGCTGAGCTGTTCTCCTACCAAGCGATAAATGACTTGCGCTGTAATCGGACCCGGGAAACCAGATTTATCATCGACATAACTAAAGATGACACTTATCTCGTTGTCAATTTCTTGCCAATCCAACTCCCATTCTTGGAATGACCAGCCTTGCGAGCCACTATGGAGGGAATTCGCATTTTCGTTGGCTTCTAAGCTTAATGCCCCAATTTGTGCCCGTTTAATCCGACCAGCAACTGGCCCTACAGTCGCACCAAAATACTGTAAGTCAGTGGCTAATGCTGAAATTGGTGTGACATTTAGGACGACATTTTCAGCGACACCCTGCCTATCCTTTGCCAAGACACGATATAAATGCGCCCCGTAAGCGACTAATTCAACTGTGAGACTTTTATTTTCTAATCTGACTAGCTGGGTTGTTTTCCCCTCTCCCAGACTAACTTTTTCGACTTTTACACTCATAATTTTACCTTTCTACGATTTCATTTCATGAAACCTTGAAACTTGACATCCGCTCACGCTTCTGCCAAGCGGGGTCATTCGCTCAAAGACACTTGATTTGATTAATACTTAACACCTCTATTGTAACACGATGTTGGGGTGATGCTTAACAAAAATATGCGCTCCCTTGACAACAGGAAACGCACATATTTTCATGATGTCGTCTAAGAACTAGATTATATCATTATATTAAATAGAGAATTGTAGTTAATTTGATATCAAAATTAGCTAAGGAGGCTCAATGTTTATCATGCAATCGTTTCAGCAACAGGTGGTTAGGTGTTGATGTTGACCACAATTCTCTAATATACTCAATTAAGCAACTAAAGCGAACATTTTTGGCTATTTTTACTTAAATGAGTGTACAATCTGGTTAAATTAAGACCATTGCCAGTTTTCAACTTCTGGAATATCTTCACCATTGGCACGAATGTAATCATGGTGGAAGTTAATGGTATCAGTCATTTTTTGTGAGAAGGCTGCTGCTTCAGCACCATAAACGGCATTTGCGGCGTCTTGTGCCAAATGGAAACGGTCCATTTCACTAAAGACACGCATATCAAATTGAGTTGTGATATCCCCATTTTCACGGTAACCGTGGATAAAGACATTGTGATTGTGACGATCAAAGAAGATGTCACGAATCAAGCCTTCATAGCCATGGAAAGCAAAGACAATCGGCTTATCTGTCGTGAAGTAAGCGTCAAATTGTTCATCTGTCAAGCCACGTGGGTCAACATTTGGATGGCGCAATTTGAGCAAATCAACGACATTGACAAAGCGAATTTTAAGCTCAGGATAAGTCGCTTTAAGAATCGTTACCGCAGCTAAGGCTTCCAAGTTAGGCTCTGTACCCGCAGCAACAATCACCAAGTCAGGTTCTTCATCTGCAGCAACAGTTGATGCCCAATCAATCACTTTCAAGCCTTCTTTAACCAAGATTTCAGCTTCTTCAGCAGAATAGAATTGCGCCCGTGGTTGTTTTGAACAAACAATCAAGTTAATCAATTCTTCTGATGCCAAAGTTTCAGCCATAACTGCGAGCATGGTATTGGTATCTGCTGGCAAGTATTCACGGATAAATTCTGGTTTCTTCTCAGACAAATGTGTCAAGAGACCCGGATCTTGGTGGGTATAGCCATTATGATCTTGTTGGAAAACAGTTGAAGTTGCGACCAAGTTAAGCGATGGATAATGTTTGCGCCAAGGTTGTTCTTTGGCTTTACGCAACCATTTGAAATGTTGGGTAATCATTGAGTCCACAACACGGAAGAAAGCTTCATAGCTGGCAAAGAAACCGTGACGACCTGTCAAGACATAGCCTTCTAAGAATCCTTCACATTGGTGCTCAGATAACTGACCATCAATGACACGTCCAGCTGGTGAAATCCATTCATCGTAGTCTTCTTTTTTAGCACCCAACCATTGGCGGCTGGTCACATCAAAGACTGATGCTAAACGGTTTGATTTGGTTTCATCTGGTCCGAAGATACGGAAATTTTCTGGATTGGCCACGATTAAGTCTTTGGCATATTTACCAAACTCAACCATATCTTGTGCTGAAATGCTACCTGGCTCAAAGTCAAGTGCGTGTTTCTTCCAATCTGTGATGACCATTGGTTTCGGATCAATCCCACCATTTGTCACAGGATTCGTTGACATCCGACGATCGCCTTTTGGCGAAATCTCACGGACTTCATCACGGATTGTCCCATTTTCATCGAACAACTCTTCTGGACGATAAGATTTCAACCAATTAACGAGGTCGTCAATTTTTGCCATATTGTGGGCATCCACTGGAATTGGCACTTGGTGAGCACGGAAGCCCCCTTCAATTGGTTCATTATCCCACGATTTTGGTCCTGTCCAACCTTTTGGCGTCCGAACAATCAAGACAGGCCAAGCTGGCATAGTTGCTTCTTCTGCTTTGCCTTTGCGCGCTTCTGTTTGAATGGCTTTAATTTTTTCAATTACTTGGTCTAATTTTTCAGCCATAACGGGATGAACTTCAGTCGCATCAGTGCCTGACACGAAAATCGGATCCCAACCGAGGCCTTCAAAATATTTGGTTAAATCAGCATCCGATTTACGTTCCAAAATCGTCGGATTCGAGATTTTACCACCATTGAGATAAAGAATCGGCAAAACTGCACCATCATTGACTGGATTGATGAAAGTATTTGAGAACCAACCTGCAGCAAGCGGGCCTGTTTCAGCTTCACCATCACCAATAACTGTCGCCGCAATCACATCTGGATTGTCTAAAATCGCACCTGTGGCGTGAGAAAGGGCGTAACCTAACTCGCCACCTTCATGGATAGAGCCGGGTGTTTCTGGCGCAGCATGAGAAGCAATCCCACCAGGGAATGAGAAAATTTTACATAACTGTTTGAAACCTGCTTCATCTTGTGTGATTTCTGGATAAATTTCAGTATAGCTGCCGTCAATGTATGAGTTGGCAACCATCACCTGTCCACCATGACCCGGGCCTTCGATGTAGAACATATTGAGGTCATATTTATTAATCGCACGATTAAGATGCGCATAAATAAAGTTTTGACCAGCGATTGTTCCCCAGTGACCAATCGGATGATTTTTGACATCTTCTTTTTGAATCTCTGTTTTTAATAAAGGGTTGTTTTTAAGGTACATTTGGGCAACAGCAATATAGTTAGCTGTCCGCCACCAAGCATCAACTTTTTCAAGATAGGTTGCCGAGTTATAATCTGTCATTTTTGTTCTATACTCCTATTTTATATTCTAGTCATGATTTTCAAAATTATAAAATCAAGTCACTATTTTTCTGTTACATCAATTTCAAGTTCTTTTTCTAAAAATTCGCCTAATTTTTTTTCTTCACCAGTAGATTCATTTTTGATTTCCCAAGTTTTTCCAATTTCATTTTCTTTCGTAGGTACTTTTTCAATTGGTTGTTTTTCATCTTCCAATAACAAGGCGCCATATTCAAAACCAATTAAAAAATATGCCTGACGTTTTTCATCATAGGTCGCAAAAAATAGGTATGTTTCTCCAGCATGAAGCTCAATATCACCTTCCTCTCTTACTTCAATCCATTCTTCACTTTGATCAATAGAGCTTTTTCCAGATTGTGCTCTTAGTCTATTATGTTTCTGTCTTTCATCTTCTGGGGCATTCTTGTATCTTTCTTTCTCTTTAATAATACCTCCTGACCTGATAAATTGAACTTCCCCTGCAGCATCACCTTCTAAACTTTTTAAAATTTCCAATTTACCATAGGTATTCGGAATAAGATTGTCACTTTCTACACCAGCTACATTCGCATCTACATCAGCTTTGTCAATAGATACAACCTTTGCTATAAAAACATCGCTACTTATTTCTTGTAATTTTTGAGGGTCTGTTTTATCATACATCGTGAATGATTCAATAACAGATTTTTGAACAACAGAACGATCAATCCCATCTAGATAGGAATAATAATTAGCAACTTCTTTAACTTTATTTTTTGAGCTAACTATTTCAGAACTACTATTTAATTTCGTTTTATTAGAGCTATTTTCCTTTGAAGTTTGTTTGCTACATCCAGCTAGAATAAGAATGAAAAACAAACCAATCATTACTCTTTTCTTCACCGTCCATAAATATCTATAATTTTATTACTAGCATCCCTATCTACTTGACGTGGATCACCCTCTACTGTTGGATACATGACACTGCTTTTATCATTAACGTGGGCTAGCCCTAATGCATGCCCCATCTCATGACGCGGAATCCTATCTCTCATATACGAATTGTTTTTGTAGTGTTGATTTAATCGCACAATAGAATAATAATAATTTCTATTTGGTACAGCTCCTCCTGTCGCTACTGCTCGTTCGCTATCGTCAAAAAATTCTACATACCCGCCAATTCCACTTCTAGAATCTGTATAGCCGTAACAATCAATATTCGTACCATAATTACTTCCCTGTTTATGCATATAAATTGGGTTATCCCAACCAGTATACATCCAATTTTGTCTTGCATTATCAATATCACCCGTAAAATTACTAGCACTTGATGAAATGTAGTATCGAATATTCCCGACTCCATACATTAATGTCCCCCAAAAATCTAGGTGGTTTTGTTGCCTCTACTCTCGAAATACACACCACCGTTGACAAGAAAAGTACAATAACTAATATACATTTTTTTATTTTCTTCATCACTCCCGTCATTTTTTATTCTAACTTTTTGTTTCCCCATTAAATCATCTTTAAATCTATAAATTTTAGTTTAAATCCAATAAGTCATGACTCAGTGTTTTAGTTGCACCGTAAACTTGTGTATAAAGGGCATATAGTTTGGCATAGGCTGCAACATGGTCAGGGTTTGGTGTGAATTCATCTTTATAATGCACAAAGACTTCAGCAGCCTCGGCAGCGTTATCAAACCAACCTGCACCAATGGCAGCAAGCATCGCAGCGCCAAGTCCTGGACCTTGCTCAACCGTCAAATTCACAATCGTCGCATTGAAAATGTCAGCTTGCATCTGTAACCAGTCAGGGTTTTTCGCACCTCCTCCGACAGAAACGATGCGTTCAAAATGACGACCGGCAACTGTTTCCATCATCACTTGAGAATCCTTGAGTGAGAAGGTAATCCCTTCAAGCATTGCTTTTGCAAAATGCGTCAAGGTGTGATGGGTATCAATGCCGATAAATGACCCGCGAATTTGACTGTCCACGTGTGGTGTCCGCTCGCCGACAATATAAGGCGTGAATAACAAGCCATCTGCACCTGGTTTGATAGCCGAAATGCCTCCGAGTAATTCTGGAAAACTTTTATCTGCTGCGAAGGTATTTTTGAACCAATCCAAGCTATTGCCTGCAGCTAATGTCACACCCATCGAGTAGTAATCGCCTTTGGCAGCATGGTTAAAGAGATGAAGTTTGCCTTGGTAATCTGCAAGTGCATCGTTTTCAAATGATAAGAAGACACCACTCGTCCCGATAGAGCACATGCCTGCACCCTCTTGAATAATACCCGACCCAACAGCCGCACACGCATTATCCGCACCGCCTGCAAAGACTGGCACATCTACCTCAAAGCCAAATAAGGCTTTCATATCATCTGTCAATACACCAATCTGGTCTTGGGATTCAAAGAGTTTCGGCAAGCGCGCAATCGGGATATCAAAGGTATCCAAGATTGGCTGTGCCCATTCTTTTTTGGCAATATCAAGTAGCAAGGTTCCTGCTGCGTCTGAGAAATCTGTCGCAAAAGTACCCGTCAACCAAAAGCCTAAATAATCTTTTGGCAACATCATGTAGCGGACTTTTTCCCAATTCTCTGGTTCATTTTCTTGAATCCAGAGGATTTTGGGTAGCGTAAAACCTTCTAGGGCGATGTTTTTGGTCAAACTTAAGACTAAATCGCCTGCTTTTTCAGTAATTTCCTGACATTGCTTGGTTGTCCGCACATCATTCCAAAGAATGGCTGGTCGGATCGATTGTTTGTTCTCGTCCAACACCACCAAACTGTGCATCTGACCTGAAAAACTGATACCCTTGAGCTCTGTTTTGATTTTTGGTGAGGTTTGAATGAGTGCTGCGATGACTTGTTTCGCTGCCTCAAGCCATTGTTCTGGCTCCTGTTCGCTGAAACCTGTTTGCGGGGTCAAAATCGGGTAAGTTGCACTTGCTTCACCGACGACATCGCCTGTTTCATTCATCAAAAGACCTTTGAGCGAACTCGTGCCTAGATCAATCCCTAATACGTATGCCATATGCTATCCTTTCGTGTTAAAACTTATTGGTTTGTTTTACGAACTAACTTACAATGTTATTGTACCTTGTGATTTTTGTTTTGTCAAGCCTTTCCTAGAATTTTTTTGACTATCAAAAATGGCAAATTTGTTTTTTAATAAATATCACTATGAACTCTCATTTAAAAATATTTTTGGATATATTTGATGTCATTCATGGCATAGAAATATTGTTCGTACAAAATTGACATTATGAATAGTTGATATATTTCAGGTCGTTTATGACATTTTCGTTTTTAAATTGTGAAAATGCGCTCTACCAAACTTATCAACGAAATAACTTGACTTGAGTTATCATCGACAAAAAGCAGCTCTTGTTTCCTCACTAAATTATCACAGTAAGTGAAAACTTACTTTCTATTGTGACTTCAAGCCATAATATGATAACGCTGCCCCTCTTTCGAGGAACAGCGTTATTTTCATTTAACAACAAATTGGGTATATCCTTATCTCAGACTAAGACCACTTATATCATTAAATTTACCACCTTCAAACTTTTCAATTGCTTTTTCAGCCAGATGCCAACCAAGAAAAATATTGATATCACTGATAGCATCAATAATTCGCCCACGATTTTCTTTGTTATCCCTTAATTCTTTTAACAAATAGGGTTTGATCAACCGCTTGTCCAAGTTCCCCTTTGTCCTAGCAATATAGGCTAATCCCAATGCTGCGTTGCCTCTTATCGGATTCATGCTTCAAAAGTGTCGGACAAATTTCTTGCGCTTGTAAGCAGTCAATGTCACTTTCGCCAACTGAAAGCGGTAATAACATCAACTCTTCCAATATGCCCTGACTTAAAATCTCTCTCGCTTCCTGTAAGGTATAGCTATCCAGTGCTTTATACCTCAAATCATCCATCATAAACTCCTTTAATCTACTTTATAAACCGCAACTCTAGTCAACGCCTAAAAGATTGTCCAGCGACTTAGATTTTTTTCAAAAATCAAGTCTACTGTACAGAGCGTGGCACGTTACCTCTAGCTTTTCCGTATGCCACTAAAGTGGCAACTACAAAGTCATAGTGAAAAAGATAAATCACCGAACCATGTAATTTCCTTTTTCATACAGAGTTTAGTGTGGTTTAACACCTTTTGTCTTATACTCTAAGCCTGCTGTAACAAGTCAGACTACGACTGATACAAGTGGTAATAGGCGCCTTGCGCCGCCATCAAGTCATCATGACTGCCAGACTCCAACACGCCACCTTTGTCGATATAAAAAATGCGATCAGAATTTTTTATCGTTGATAGTCTATGGGCGATGATAAAGGAAGTCCTACCGACTAAAAGTTTGTCCAACCCATCTTGTAGCAAAGTTTCTGTTTTGGTATCAATGCTGGAAGTCGCCTCATCCAAAATCAAAATTTTAGGATCCGCTAAAAGCGCCCGCGCAAATGAAATCAATTGACGTTGTCCAGCAGATAGAGTGCTGCCCCGTTCTTTGACTTCGGTGTTGTAACCGTCCTTTAAGTCAACGATGAAATCATGCGCCCGTACAATCTTAGAGGCTGCGATAACCTCTTCTTCCGTTGCCTCTAATTTACCGTAGCGAATATTCTCCAGAATGGTACCTGAGAAAATGAAGGTATCTTGCAGCATGACGCCCATTTGCTGGCGTAGGGATTGCAAGGTCGCGCGCCGAATATCAACGCCATCGATCAAAATCTCACCTGAGTTGATATCGTAAAATCGGCTGAGGAGGTTAATCACGGTCGTTTTTCCTGCGCCTGTTGGCCCAACTAGCGCAATAGACTCGCCGGGTTGAACATGAAAAGAGATTGCTTTGAGGATTTCTTTCCCTGTCTCGTAACCAAAGGTCACCTGACGAAAGACAACATCTCCCTTAATCGGAGGCAACTCAAACGCATCTGGTGCATCTTGTATGTCAGGATCGACATCCAAAGTCTCAAAAATTCGTTCTAAATAGGCGGTCGCTGTAATCAGAGAGTTATAGAAATTGCCAATGTTAATCACAGGATTCCAGAAATTATTGATATAACCAATAAAGGCAATCAGAGTTCCTGTCGAAACTTCTACACCAATCCCCTTAATTCCCATAAAATAAATCAAGCAAGTGGTCAAAACAGAAATATTTTGCACCCCCGGCCACATCAAAAATTGAATATAAATCGCCTTCATCCAAGAGGTCTGATAGTCATGACTCACCTTAGAGAAAATCTTAAAGTTTTCAGCTTCACGTGAAAATGATTGGGTGACTTTGATGCCTGAAATACTTTCATGGATATAGGCATTCATATTAGACTGTTTGTTGCTCAAGGTTTGATACGCCTTGCGTTGGGCATTTTTAATCAGCATGACAAAGATAAACAGGATTGGCAATAAACTCAAACTATACAAGGTCAGTTTAAAATCAATGGCAAACATGAAAATCAAAGTCACGATGACACTGAGCATATCTGAAATCAGATTAATCAAGCCATTGGACAGGAGATCACTCAGTGAATTAATGTAATTGACTACTCGAATGAGAATTTTTCCATGTGGTCGGCTATCGAAATAAGAAAAGGGTAATTTTTGCAGATGTTGAAAGATATCAAACCGCATATCTTTCAGGACATCTTGCCCAATGATTGTAATTGATTTAATTCGATACCGCATACACCAGCCCATCACGATAATTGACAGTACAAAGGCGATCGTTATCAGCCAAAGCATACTGAGATTTTTCTTTGGCATGACATCATCAATCACCAGTTTGGTGAAAAAAGGGCCTAGCATAGCTGCAATATTTGCGATAAAAATGATCCCTAATGTCGCAAATATTGACTTTTTATAAGGCGTGATATAGCGAAATAATCGTTTGAAATGTGCGGCATTAAAGCCTTCTTCTAATTCTTCGTCGACATCAAATTTATTTCTTGCCATTATCCCCCACCTCCATTTCCAAATCAAAATGACCTAATTGTTTGCGATACACCTCATAGTAATAGCCTTTTTGTGCCAGTAAAGTTTCATGATTACCTCTCTCGACAATGCTACCATGCGCCATAATAATAATTTCATCCGCTTCCTTAACCGAAGAAATACGATGAGCAATGATAAAAGTGGTCTTATCCGTCGTGATTTGATCCAACTCTTCCTGAATCTTGGTCTCCGTCTCCATATCAACAGCGGATGTTGTATCATCCAAGATTAAAATCGACGGATTTTTCATCAAGGCACGGGCTAAGGAAATCCGCTGTTTCTGCCCTCCCGAAAGACCAACCCCACGCTCGCCAACAATAGTATCGTAGCCTTCTGGCATTCCTTCAATAAAATGATTGGCATCCGCAATCCGTGCCATTTTCCGAACTTCATCGCCATCAGCACCCGGTACGCCAAAGGCAATATTTTCTTCAATGGTATCAGAAAACAAAAAAATGTCTTGCATGACGAGCGCGATATGATCGCGTAGCTCCCGCACATGCCATTTGCGTGCATCAACACCATCAATCTTAACCACGCCAGATGTCGGATCGTAAAACCGCGCAATCAAATTGACCAAGGTTGACTTACCAGAACCCGTCTCCCCAAGAATACCAATCGTCTGACCAGGCACTGCTTTTAATGAAATGTGCGACAAAGCTGCCACATCGGGGGCATCTGGAAAGTGAAACGACACATCATCAAATTCAACATAACCTTTCAGATGTTTGGCAGACTTTTCTGATTGAATCGGAATTTGTGTTTCTGCTTGTAACATATCACGAATTTTGACAGATGAGGCAATAAATCGTTGGACATCATTAATCAACCAGCCACTCATGCGCATCGGCATGTCAAGCATCCATAGAACACTACTAAAAGTCACTAAATTCCCCAAGGTCATCTGACCATTAATCACAAAATAGCCCCCTAAAGCAAGGGTAATCACAGCTAAACACCCTGCCAAAGCATCTAAAACAGGCAAATATTTTCTGGAAATATTGGCAGAGTCAATGTTGCGTTGTCTAAAGTCATCGTTATGTTGATTAAACTTTTCGATTTCAAATGCTTCACGCGTAAAAGCCTTAACAACGCGATTACCGCTGATATTTTCCTCTACCATTGAATTAAGGCGTGAAAAACTTTCTCGAATTTCATAAAACAGGGGACGCGCTTGGCGAGACATCCTACTGGTTAAATAACCAATCAAAGGTGTGACCACCAGTAAAGCCAACATCAGGCGCCAATCAATCGTTGCCATGAGCAGCACTGCCGAAATAAAGAGCAGACCATTTTCTAGTAGGGTATAGACGACCCAAGAAACAAAATGCCTGATTGCATCTGTGTCTCCTGTCATTCGCGCCATGATATCACCAACTCGTGTCTGATTAAAAAAGCCAAAGTCCATTTCTTGTAATTTGATATACAAATCCTCACGAATTTTGTAAAGTGTCCTTTGCCCGATTTGCTCAAATAAAATTTGATAGGTATAACGCATGATGATTCGAGCAATGACTACGCCATACATACTAGCCAAGATTGGCACTAACAGATTGATCTTCCCCTGATTAATCACGATATCTACCAACTTACCGCCCAATAGTGGAAAAACAATTGCTAAAGCAGATGTTATCGTCACTAGAATCAGTGCAAAAAAGATACGCCATTTGTAGACCTTAGCATATTGCCAGACCCATTTGATACTTTCCATTATCTCTCCTTATGTTTTATTTGAACTTCAAGCTAACTTCTTGTCAACGCTAAGTGATAAATCACTAAGGCATATTGCCTTTAGTTTTTCC
This sequence comes from Pseudolactococcus yaeyamensis, assembly GCF_054658615.1. NCBI lineage: Bacteria > Bacillati > Bacillota > Bacilli > Lactobacillales > Streptococcaceae > Pseudolactococcus > Pseudolactococcus yaeyamensis. Next base: position 69,211 of record NZ_BAAGGP010000001.1, on the reverse strand, counting down.
CTACATCGCCCAAGCGACAATTGCAATGCCATAGGAAAATAAAAAATTTGTCCATGCAAAATCTTTTATCATGTTTTGATGCCTTGCTTGCTTTCTATCTTACGCCAAATATCAGACAAAAAGAATGGTCAATTTTATCAAAGATGATAGACAAAATGATTTGTTTTAAACTACTCACTAGATAAAATCACACATTTATCAGGTATTGCAAAATTATTAACAAGTTGTAACCATCATCCTATACGATATAAATGTAAGTTATCAAAACAGTTGAGCGTAATTGCCGCAAGGAAAATGCTATGTTTTTGTCGTTAAAATGGATGATAATGCTTTTATTGGCAGTAATTTAATCAACGCTAATAGTCAAAGAAGCTATTTTAACAACGCCAAAAAAGTCCTAAGTCAAAAGTTTGAGGAAAGTCAAGCTCAGTTCGTCACCTTGAATGACTTGTACAAGCAGCTTGGGAATAATGAAAAAGAGACGATAACATGATTGTTGTGATAGATAGAATTGTTTTAGCTTTATTATTTCACAGAATAAAGTTAAAATAGTCCTAACGGAGAAAAAATATGTTACAGCTCAACTCAAAAAATTTTAATCCTGAAATTCTTTATATTTTCGATTGTCAAAATAGCGGACCTTGTAGCAGCAAACATCATTGTCATGATTATCTGGAAATGTCTATCGTCATCGATGGTTCGGTTGATTATATCATTGGTGATCAAAAAACGCGCATCGAAAGCCAAACAATCTTGCTCTTCAATCCCGGCGTTTATCATCACGAAACTTATGAAACTGGTATGGCTTCAACACAACTTCATATCGGCTTCCGAAATTTCAATTTACAGGGTGTCTCTCGGGATAATTTCCCTTTTAGTTCCTCAATTATCAAGCTTAATGAATTTGAGCGTGACTTTTTTGAGGTCTGTCAAGAAATACTGGCCGAAAAATCAAATGGCTCCCCCGGCTATGACCTGATGCTCAAAACACTCGTTATGCAACTCATCATCTTCATCTTACGTGACTCCGCGACCAATCACTTGGAAACCAATGCACTCAAATTATCGTATGAGGCACAAGAAAAACAAGCGATTATTCATGCTATCATTGGCTATTTAGAGGAACATCACACTGAAGAGGTCAGCCTATCTACCCTCTCACAAACACTCTACATCAGCCCAACCTATATCTCCCGCATTTTCAAAGAAGAAACAGGCGAATCCCCGATTAATTATCTGATTAAATTGCGACTAGAGCGCGCTAAAGAATTGCTAGAAAATCAGGCAACCATGACTGTTAAAGAAGCCGCTAATCAAGTCGGCTATCAGGATGCCTATTACTTTAGCAAATTATTTAAAAAATATTATGGCAAAGCACCTTCTGCCTTTTTCAAACGTCAATAAAATGCCTGTCCTAAGACAAGCATTTTATTTTTACTCATATTTTCCAGCATTGGCACGGGATACCTTGCGCATGCGACCTTTGATTTTCTCAGTTTGCAAGGCTTTAAGGACTTGCTTGCCTTTGCCATTCAAAATCTCGACAAAAGTCGAGACATCGATAATTGAGATAACCCCAATATCATCGCCAGTCACCCCCTGAATGCTGGTAATCGCACCCACCACATCGCCTGCCCGCAACTTTGTTTTCTTGCCAGCATTGATATGCAGCTTCATGATATCATCCTTAAACACAGCACTTTTCGCTGTTTTCACGACCATTTCACGTTTTTGTTTTGCGGTAAATGTGGGCAAGCGCTTCTCGACTAGACTGATACTTGGCAGTTGCATCTCAGTGATTTTAGCAGCGATAGCCAGCTGCGCAGACTCAATTTTAGCAAAATCACTTCTTTGGGCACTGCTGACCAATGAAACAGCCTGTCCTGTTTTCTCAAAACGCGCTGTCCGTCCGATACGATGTGTGTAACTTTCAGGATTATCAGGCAAATCATAATTATACACCGCTGCGATATCCGCCACATCAATCCCACGCGCCGCCACATCTGTCGCAATCAAGAACCTAAAGTAATTGTGTTTAAAGTCGTTAATAACACGCGTTCTATCGCGTTGTTCCATGCCACCATGCAAGGTTTCTGCCTTGACATTTTTTTGAGCCAAGAAATCTGCGATGGCATCAACTGCTGCCCGAGTATTGGCAAAGATGATGGCTGCGTCAGGATTGCCAAGTACTAAGAGTTGGTAGAGGTTCTCTAACTTGTCAACTTTATCAACCAAGTAGAAAGTCTGTTCAATCCGATTTGCCACAGTATTTGTCGCCTGTACTTCAATCAATGCAGGTTGTTTGATATAAAAGTCCGACACATCCATGACCGCTTGCGGTAGGGTCGCTGAAAACAAAGCAACCTGACGTTTAGTTGGCAACTGCTCAAAAATCGCATCCACCTGTGCCATAAAGCCCATGCTGAGCCTCTCATCGACTTCATCTAAGACGACGAACTTGACTTGGTCAAGCTGAATCGTGCCTTGGTCGATATGATCCAACAATCGGCCAGGTGTCGCGACAACGACGTGCGTCCGCTCTTTAAGGTTACGCGCCTGCGCTTGAAAGGACGAATGGCCGATTAAAGTTTCGACTTTAATCCGCTTAAAACGTCCAATGTTAAAGATTTCCTCGCCAATTTGTAGCGCCAACTCGCACGTTGGTGCTAGGACAATAGCCTGCGGGCGACGTTCTTCCCAGACGATATTTTCGACTAAAGGAATGGCAAAAGCCGCTGTCTTGCCACTCCCTGTTTGTGATTTGACTAATAAATCTTGACCTTTAGCAAATGTTGTAATCACTGCTTGTTGCACCTGAGTAGGTGTTGTATAATTCAAGGCTGTCAAAGCCTTCTGCGTTTCTGCACTAATTTGTAGTGCATCAAATGTATTTTCCATATTGCCTGATTATACCATAAAAAAGGCCTGCTGACGGTTAGTATTTACCGTAAAATAAAAAGAAGATCATCTTCTTTCAAGTATTTTAATGAAATATATCAAACTGAATCAAGCGGTCAACCCCAAACAGCTGTAGGATAAATTGTATGGCAATGACGATTGAGATAAATGCCAGAATTTTTTGCTTTTGGACTTTTCGTGTCGCAATCTGTTTTTTATAGTTCTCTAGTAGGCCTTGTTTATCTAGTAAAATTGAATCAACGTATAGCGATTTTTCGGACAAAATTTTCCAAAATTCATCCCAAGACTTGTCCTCTAGGACTGAAAAATTTAAAACCAGTAACTTTTGACCTGCTTTCGTTTCAAGTAACTTTTTCTGAGCTTTCTCAGGGAATGTTTTTGCTAATGCCTCTGAAAAACCTAGTAATATTTGAAAACTATTACCATCCTGAAATGTTTCATCATAAGCCAAAAAGTCTAACTCATCCAGTTTGATAGCCTTTAAAACTTGTCCTGAAAATGTTAATGTCTCCTGCTCCAATTTAACGGCAAAGGGATAGGCTAACAAACGTAAAGACAAACCGATTGCGAGAATGACAACTAAAATAAGGCAGATAACTGGCAGGACAATCCCTATCCCATCTTCACCTAACGTATCCAAAAGAGGTAAAGCAAAGAATAGAAGTACGAAAAGAATACTCCCCAAAAATAAAACCGTTGCAACACGTGAAAACAGGTTCCCTCGATTATAGTTAATTGTCATTATTTTTCCCTCACAAGATGATAAGTTGCGACAGTCTTACCAGTCTGCCAATCACACACAACGAGCGATGCCAATTTATTTTGACGCGCAGGATAAATCCAAATATAGTTGAGATGTCTATCTGCTTCATCAAGTTTAAACCCAAGCCAACGCATCTTATCATCTTTACCTTTACTGATTGTCCGATTATGGCTCGCATAATCATAGCTGAACCAAATATCACGTTCATCATCAGAAACACGAATTTGCTTAATGACGTTAGCCTTTCGGCTATCAAGTACAATCGTTTTCCCTGTTGTCTCATCTGTTCCCTTATAAATGCCACGCTGAGAGGCTGGAAAATAATAAGTCAGCATCGGATAAAGTTTCAATAAGCTAAATAACAATAGGCCAACAAAAACTGCCAGCAAATATAGGCGCCACCCTAAAATTTTAAAATCCTTCATATTCTTCCTAACTTTACTATCATATAGACATTATTTTATCATAACCAAGCCTATAAAACTAGTTTCTCTGCAACAAAAAAATCATTAATCTGTACCACTACCAGTACCGATTAATGATTTTTCATCTTCTTTATTGACCAGAAACATCTGGCATCGCATGCATATCTAACAGCCATATTGACTCTTTAACTGCCTTGATTTTTCTTGCGATTTCAAACCACTCTACTTCTAAGCAGGACTTTTCTTCTTCCGTCAATTTTGTTGTAATTAATTTAGCTTGGATGACAATCGTCATCCTACGTTCTATATCAGGATAAGCCTCTTTAATATGCCTCAGTAAGTCCTGATAAAACTTTTCTAAACCTTCTAGTGAGTAGTTTTTTTCATCTAAAATCATCTCATCATTTTTCATCATCTCTATTCACTCCTATTCTTGACGATTCCATTGGTATTATATTATATTTTTTATGACAACATACAACTCTTCAATCATCACAAAAAACAAGTGAATATCTAACATTTCCATTGCTATGATTGTCTTGATTCTTCGAGTCATTTCTAAACAGCCTGACTTTATTATCATTGTCACTTTTGTAGAAAAGCAGGTCTTAAGGTAGCTAGTATAACTAACCAACTCGAGTTGACCATTCATTTTATAAAAACTCCTATCCCTTTTCTTCAATAATTTTTGATAGAAATTCTTAAACCTTTCGAACGAATTGCCATTTTCCCTCACCTACCATCTCCTTTCCATTTCAAATCATTTTAACCTAACCTATCGCTTACTAAATATGAATAGGTAAGCCATCTGCAAGTTCAGCAGTATCCATGATTGCTTCACCAAGAGAGGGGTGCGGATGAATTGTTAATGAAATATCTTCGGAAGTTAGACCATTTTCCATTGCTAGACTGAGTTGTGAAATCAAATCACTCGCACCTGGACCAACAATTTGTCCACCAATGACTACGTGGCTTGTCTTATCTGTAATAATTCGAATAAAACCTTCTGTTGACTGCATGGTAATCGCTCGACCATTTGCCGCAAAGGGGAACTTAGAGATTTTAGCATTTAACCCTTTTGCTTTGACAGAATCAGGTGTCTCTCCAACTGTAGCAAGCTCAGGTTCTGTATAAGCAACAGCAGGAATCGCAACGGCACAATTAATCACGTCTTGACCCGCAATCGCTGCTGCGGCCACCTTGCCCTCATAGCTTGCTTTATGCGCGAGAGCTGGACCTGCAACCACATCGCCAATAGCGTAAATATTAGGGACAGATGTTTGTTGCTGATTATTCGTTTCAATCAAGCCACGGTCTGTCAACTTAATATCTGTCGCATTGAGACCTAGATTGTCTGTATTAGGATGGCGCCCGACGGATACTAAAACATAATCGCCTCTAACCGTTTGTGTTACACCAGCCACTTCATAGGTGACCGTCACACCATTTTCATCCTGTATCACACCTTTAGCTTTAGCACTTGTCACAATCTCTGCGCCTTTTTCTTTAAAGTCACTAACGATGACCTTGACCATCTCATCATCAAAACCGTTCAAGATTTTTGGCACCCCCTCGATAATCGTGATCCGGCTTCCTAGATTAGCATATGCGCCCGCAAGTTCCGTCCCAATAACACCTCCACCAATGACGATTAGGTGCTCAGGAATTTCTGGAAGTGATAAAACACCTGTCGAATCCACTACTCGTCCCTCAAACTTAAAACCTTGAATTTCAATGGGATGCGATCCCGTCGCAATAATCGCATGTTTAAATTCCAAAAGCTGAGAAGTATCACTGGTCATCACATTGACAGTTTGATTGTCATTAAAACGTGCTTCGCCACGGATAATCTCTACCTTATGCTTTTTGAGTAGCATTTCTACACCACCTGTCAAGGTATTGACAACAGTATTTTGTTTCCAGGCTTGCGTCTTTTCCCAATCTAGTTTGGCACCTGTTATTGTCAGGCCAAATGGACTATCATGTGTTGCGGCATGAAGGGCATGTCCTGCGCTAATCAGCGCTTTTGAAGGGATACAGCCAACATTTAAACAAACACCACCAATATTGCCTCGCTCTACAATCGTCACACTTTGGCCTAATTCTGCTGCCCTAATTGCTGCTACATAACCACCCGGGCCACTGCCAATAATAACCGTATCCACTGCTCTTGCTTGTGTTCCTACAACCATTTTTACACCTCCATCAGTAAATATTTGGGATCGCCGAGTAATTTTTTAAGATAATTCATAGCGCTTTGTGCGAGCATGCCATCAATCAAGCGGTGATCAAAGCTCAAGGATAATTTCATCATCTGTCCCACCACAATGTCACCTTCTGCATTAACAATAGGTGTTGTCGCAATCGTACCGAGTCCTAAAATAGCACTTTCACCAACATTAATAACAGGTGTAAACCAAGCGCCACGAGCTGATCCGATATTTGAAATCGTAATTGTCCCACCACTCATATCTGTCGGTTTCAATTTGCCAAGTTTTGCTAACTCTGCTAGTTCTCCAACCTCTTTGGAAATGGTCAAAATAGATTTTTGATCAGCCTGTTTGATTACGGGTACAAATAAACCATTCGGTGTATCCACTGCAATGCCAACATTGTAATCTTTAGCATAAACAATTTCTTGAGCAGTCATGTCAATATGGGCGTTTAATTCCGGGAATTTACGAACAACTGCGACGAGTGCTTTTGTCACGTAGGGCAGATAGGTTAATTTGATACCTTGTCCCGCAACTTGTTCTTTATAGGCTTTGCGATGTGCCACGATGCCCGATACTTCCACTTCGTCAAAGAGTGTCACGTGTGGTAGGCTTGTCTTTTGTGCCACCATATTTTTAGCGATTGCCTTACGAACAGGTGTCATCGGCACGCGACCAACTTTCACTACTTCAACTGTCATTGGCTCAGTTTCAGTGATTTCTACTTGCGAGGCTACTATATTTTCATCTGGTGCTTGTACGACATGACCTGACGCTTCGAAATGCTTCACATCTACTAATGTAATATGATGATGGCGACCAGTTGCTGGCACCCGCGTTAGATCAATACCGTTTTGACGCGCATATCTACGGACACTCGGCATAGCCTGCACGCGACCATTGACAACAGGTGCGCCAATGGTGCTGTTTGCCGTTTTATCTGCTGTAACGGTTACCGTTTCAACACTAGGCGTTTCTGATATTGCTTTTGTTTCAACTGCTCCAACTGTTTCTCCTGTAGCTATTCCAGTACCTTCACCATCAAATTCAATCAAAGGTTCACCGACAGCGACGACTGTTCCCGCCTCAACAAAAAGTTTTGTTACTGTTCCACTAAAAGGCGATAAAATTTCCTGTAACAATTTATCATTTTGGATTTCAGCAATAGCATCTTCTGCCTTAATAACATCGCCAACTTTTACTAACCAAGAGGCGATTTCACCCTCGGCCATTCCTTCACCAATATCTGGCATTTTAAAAATTTCAGTCAAAATCAATTACCTCCTTTACTGCGTTTACGACATCAGTCATATTTGGTAGCCAATCATTCTCAGCTAAGGCAAATGGATAAATACTATCTGGTGCGGCAACACGACCAATTGGCGCCTGCAATGCCATGATAAAACGTTCTGAAATCTCACTCATGACCATGGCGCCAATCCCTGCCTGACGTTGCGCTTCTTGTGCGACCACGACACGGCCTGTTTTATTAACAGATGCCCCAATCGTTTCAATATCAAGCGGACTAACTGTACGCAAATCAATTACCTCGGTATCAATCCCTTCTTTTGCTAATGTTTCAGCAGCCTTTAAGCTGACTGGTACCATGCCACCGTAGGTGATAATCGTCACATCACTCCCCTCACGGACGACCTTTGCCTTGTCTAATGGTGTTGTATAGTAGCCTTCTGCCACTTCACCTTTTACACCCCGATAAAGTCGTAAATGTTCCAAAAAAATCACAGGGTCGTTGCTTTCGATAGCAGACAGCAGCAATCCTTTAGCATCTTCTGCTGTGGCTGGCATGACAACCCTGAGGCCCGGTGTTTGTGCCATCAATGCCTCTAAATTATCCGAGTGCATTTCTGGCGTATGCGTGCCGCCACCATAAGGTGCTCGCACAACAATCGGAAAAGTTCGCTGATTATGAAAACGAAAACGCCCCCGCGCCATTTGTCCTGCGATAGAATCCATAACTTCATACACAAAACCGAAGAACTGAATTTCCATAATCGGGCGATAATCTTGTGTCGTTAATCCAATTGCCAAGCCACCAATGCCCGATTCTGCAAGTGGTGTATTAAAGACACGTTCTTCACCATACTTATCTTGTAGCCCTTCCGTTGCTCGAAAAACACCACCATTTTTTCCAACATCTTCACCAAAAATTAAGACATTCTCATCACGTTCAAGTGCGATATCAAGTGCTTCAGTGATTGCTTGAATATAAGTTTTTACCGCCATACTTATTTACCTGCCTTCTTAAATTTTTCAATTTGTTCCTGTTGGGCAAAGCCTGAAACCTCTATCGTTGATACAATAAAATCTGAAATTTTTTGTTTGGGTACATTATCTGCCATTTTAACCGCATCATCAATTTTGCCATTGACTGCTTCAATATAATCTGTTTCCATGTCCTCGTCCCACAAGCCTTTATTTCTTAAATAACGTCGGTAACGAACAAGTGGATCAAATGTCCAAGCCGTGTCAATTTCTTCCTTAGTGCGGTAACGCAAAGGATCATCACCACTCATAGAATGCGGCCCAAAACGCTCGACCAAGGCTTCAATTAAGACTGGTCCACGACCCGAAACTGCCCAATCACGCGCTTGTTGACTGGCAAGGTAGCAAGCCAAAGGGTCCATGCCGTCAATCACAATACTTGGCACACCCGCAGCCCAACCTTTAGCCGCCAAATGTGGTGCTGCTGTTTGCAATTTTCTTGGTGTCGAAATCGCATATCCATTATTTTGGATGAAGAAGATTGCGGGTGCCTGATAAGCACCAGCAAAATTAAGTCCTTCATAAAAGTCACCTTGGGAAGAACCGCCGTCACCTGTGTAACAATAGGCGACATTTGCTTTACCACGTTTTTTTAAGCCTAGTGCTACACCAGCTGCCTGAACGTGTTGGGCACCGATGATAATTTGTGGCATCCAAGTTTGCAGGTCATCCATTTCATTGCCAACTTGATGGCCGCGTGACCATAAGAAAGCTTTTTCAATTGGTAATCCTTTTAGAATCATCTGCGGCATATCACGATAACCAGGGAGTAAGTAATCTTCCGCTTCAAAAGCATAGCTTGTTGCTGTTTGTGAGGCTTCTTGACCAATCGTTGGTGCAAAGAAGCCTAGTCGACCTTGCTTGGCTAATTTGGTTGCGCGATCATTCAAGGTTCTGGAAAATACCATCCGTTCCATCAGCTCTACAAGTGCTTCATTTGATAGCTTGACCCGACTTTCTCCCTCGGCATCAACGACCTTCCCAGTTTCATCAAGAATTCTTAAGATTGGAAAAGCATCCTCTTGTGCTTTAAGCTGTGCTTGAAAATCTAAAATTTTTTCGACATGTGACATAATATCCTCCATTTTTTCTTTTTGATTTGGCGATGAATCTACTCTCAAACTGAGACAAACAAACTTGCAATTTCTTCAACAGAGATGGTACCAAAATAATCCCGATAAGGTAGAGCCTGTAAATGTACCAAGACAGTTTTTTTATCAAATACTTGCCCTGTTAGGGCTGTGATAACAGGTGCTACGTCATGTAATCCCAAGAAATCACTTTCGAAACGTAAAGTCTTAATCAAGCCATTTTCTACCTGTGCGTAGACGTCCACAATGCCGCCATCAAATTTAGCATGATTGTGAAAATTAGAAGTAGGGGATTTGCCGTAATTCCAATCCCATTGCGAGAATTGTCTTTCCTGTAAAGTCTTAATCTCTGCCAACTGTTCAGGCGTTAAAATGATTTCTTGATCCACACCATGATTGGACAATTCATACACCAGGGCATCATAAAATGTCTTGATTGTTGTGCCTTCTGGCGCATAGTCTTTAATCATCCCGACACGACTTCTGACAGATTTCGCTGCTTTCGAGATAAATTTTTCATCTGCCACGTTGAGCGAATGGACCATATCATCAATTTTTGAATCAAAGAGCAGTGTCCCGTGATGCATCAGATAACCATTGGCGTAGCGTTGGGCATTTCCTGAGATTTTCTTGCCATCAAGCATGAGATCATTCCGACCAGATAACTCAGCAGGAATATTTAAGGCGTGTAATGCACGCAACATCGGCTCAACGAATTTTTTAAAATTAACCGTAGCAGAATTTGCCACTGGCACGATAAAAGTAAAATTCAAATTTCCTAAATCATGAAAAACAGCACCTCCACCAGTCACACGGCGAACAACTTGAATATCATTTGCTTCGACAAATTCTTGATTGACTTCTGCAAATGTATTTTGATTTTGACCAACGATAACAGCTTTCTTGTTCTGCCAAATCACAAAGATGGCTTCTTTGGGTTGCAAAGTATTTAATAGCCAGGCATCCATGGCTATGTTATAAGTTGCATCTGTTTCTAAATTTGTAAGATAACGCAAATTTCCAACCTTTCTGCGGCATCACTTTTAACAAGCAACCGCTTACATTTTATATTCTTTGTAAAAAATCGTTGATTTTCTAGAAAAAAGAGTACAAAAAAAGACTGACACGCGACCTGTGTTTGAGAATTTATTCACAATCATATGACAGTTTTAATGCGTCGTCTATTTTGAATCGCTCTGTCAGACATCACCTGACCTAGCTTTACTGATTAATTTTAAGAGTTATCGTTGAATGGCGCCTGAACCCGCTGCTAGAAAATCACTCACTTCTTTCTCGCTAAATAGGTTCGTGTCACCATGGACGGTATGTTTCAGAGCTGATGCTGCCGTACCAAAATCTATTGATTCTTGCAATGTCCATCCTGATAAGATGCCATGTAAAACACCTCCTGAAAAGGCATCCCCACCACCTACTCGATCAATAATCGGATTAATATCATGCGTTTTCGAGATAACTAGCCCTTCGGCTTGATTCCAAATCGCACCTGTCAAGCGATTCTGACTGGCACTTACCACATCACGTTTTGTCGCATAAAACAGCTTAATATTTGGAAACATTTGGTGCATCTTTTCATAGTAGTAAGCCAAGGCATCAGCAACATCACTAGGTGCCTCAGGTATTCCTAACAAGTATAGGGCATCCATATGCCCGGCAGAGCAATAATCAACATAAGGTAGGATTTTTTTGATGACAGTACCGCATTCTGCCTGACTCCACATTTTCCCACGATAATTAACATCGAAACTCACAGTGCAACCTGCTACTTTAGCAGCCTTGACAAGTTCTATTGCCATGTCACGCCATTTGACTGAAACGGCAGAAACGATGCCTGAAATATGGAAAATATCAACACCTTTAAACAAGTCTGCCAAATCCCATTCAATTTCATTCATGACAGCAAAACTTGAACCTGCACGGTCAAAAAAGACTGAAGCGCCACGTTCGCCTACACCTGCCTCCATATAGTAAGTTCCCAAACGTGGACCACCTTGCAATAAAAAGCTTGTCGAAACATCATGAGCCTTGAGATGTCTTTTGACACCCTCACCCAAGGCATTTTCAGGTACTTTACTTGCAAAACTAACCTCATGACCAAAATTTGCCAAGGAGACGGCAACATTAGCCTCACCGCCACCATAATCAACCCGCATCTGTTCAACAGATGCTAATCGTGAACCTGCCATCGTTGAAAAACGTGCAAGAATCTCACCTAATGTTACCACTTTACTCATACTTCATCATTCCTTTACACTATAAACATCATCACGCTAAAAAATATGCTGTAGCAATTTGCTCTCATGCTGTGTTTATGCCCACATTTTTTGATAGGAAAAACTGCACGCTTAAAAACGTACAGTAGCCATTATTTTCCTTTAATTTCAGCATATTTTGCTGCATACTGCTTGGCCACTTCCGTGACAGCATCAAAATCACCTGTTGCCGCAGGTGCTAACAGATTGCCACCTACACCCACAGTAATCACACCCGCTTCAAACCAGCTTGCCATATTGTCCAAACTCACGCCACCTGTTGGCATAAGGTTAAGCTGTGGCAATGGTGCTTTAAAGGCACTAACGATACTCGGCCCAAAAGCACCACCTGGGAATAGTTTGACAATATCAACACCACTCTTCATAGCTTCTTTGATTTCTGTGATGGTCATACAGCCTGGCAAGTATGGAATTTGATAAAGATTACAAATTTCAGCTGTTGCTTTATCAAAAAACGGACTTACCACATACTCAGCCCCTGCCATAATGGCTAAACGAGCAGTCACTGCATCTAACACCGTCCCAGCACCAACCACAACCTCTGGGTTGTTTTTATAATAGGTGGCCAATTCGCGAATGACTTCTTCCGCTTGAGGTACCGTAAATGTCAACTCAAGTCCCGTCAAACCACCCTTGACAACAGCATGAGCTGATTTCACTGCCTCTTCCTTAGAATTGCCACGAATGACTGCGACGACCCCTGTTTTTTCTAAACGATTTAAAATTTCAACACGTTTCATCAACTTACCTTCCTTATCTCTTATTGGGATTTCTCTGTCCATTTTAAATTCTGCTTTAAGCTCAATTCTCTACATATCTCGAAAAATATTTCTATTTAGAAAATTGACATTAGAATCCATCAAAATCAAGTTCTGAGACATCCTCTGAATGTGTATCCTCTTCTGCCAAAAAATAATCCGGATATTTTGAAATGACGAAATCCTTTTCATCTAACATCATATGCAAATGCGTTCCGATTAAAAAATTCATCTCATCAACATCTTTGTTAAAAATTGTAGCCAGAATTTTTTTGTGCTGATCAATAATTTTAGCCCAATCTAATTCCTTTGTTACAATCCGTAACCATCTAAAACGCTCTAGATGTGTATTATTTTTATTCATCCAACGCCAAATTTCTTCTCTATCAGCAATTTCAAAACACGTTCTATGAAAAACGTTGTCAAAGAAGAAGAAATCACGTTTATTTTGCTCAAGTGCTGCTTGACATTGCTTTTCAATGATACATTTCAAGGCATCTTGTCCTTGATCATCAATTTTGATTAGACATTCAAGCATAATCTTTTGCTCCAGTTGCTCGCGTGTAAAACGCGCATTGTCAGCAGATTTTAAATCAATCTTTGAAACATAGGTGCCACTTTGAGGAACGACATAAATTAGTCCTTGCTTTCTCAACTGCAACAAAGCTTCTCGAATAGGTGTTCTTCCCATATTCAAAACTTGACCTAGTTCATTTTCCGATATTTTTTGACCTGGCGCAAAATCAGAATAGATCATTTTGCGCAAAATGATTTTGTATGCTTGTTCCTGTAAACTTGCTGGTTTCATCATGACTTCACTTCCTTATATGCGATATACCAGTTATTATATCATATTATAGGAATTATTCACTCAATATTGACACCGTTTCCATGTAGACCAATTTATTATCTCAGTAAATAACTTGTCTTAATCGCTTTCTCAGCATGTCCTGCCAATACACAGTTGCCTTCTTTTTCAAGTAATTCAGCACTTTTGCCATCAATATCTGGAATTCCATAGAAGGGTTCTAAGCAAACAAACCTTGCTTCTTGTTTGTCCTGTGTCCATAGACAGAAGTATGGAAAATCTTGCGTATCAACAGTTACCGAATGTGCTGTTTTAGAACTAGACAGAGTCACAGATGTAATATCTGGATTATCAAAGACAATCAAACCATCCTGAAATAATTCTCGTGTCAATCGGAGCTTGCCCCCGACAGTTTCAAAAGCTTGTGTCAGACCACTACGATGTGGCATCGGTGTCATCACAAACTCGAAACGTTTCAAGTCAATTGAGTTTGGCTCAAAGCTAACCTCGTAATCTTCAAACTCTCCATCATTGTCAAAAGGAACACGGAAAGCTGGATGTGCCCCCAAAGAGAAGGACATTGCTTCATCTGACAGATTTTTAACAGTATAAGTTATTTCCAAACCATCAGCTGTCAAGGCATAACGCAAAATCAATTCAAAATGGAAAGGAAAACGTGCAAAGGTGCTCTCATTATCAGAGAGACTCAAACTAACACTTTCAGGTGTTTGCGCCACGACTGTAAAATCAAACTCTCCTACAAAGCCATGATGCGGCATCTCGTAGCGAGTACCTTTATGAGTGTAAGCATCTTCATTTGATTTTCCAATTGATGGGAATAAAACCGGCGCATGTTTTGGCCAAACCTCTGGATTACCATCCCATAAATAATCAATCTTTGATTCTTTGCTGAAAATTTTCTGTAATTCTGCACCTTTTTCTGAGATTTCAACCAAGAATTGGTCATTTTCGAGTATAATCATAGTGACCTCACTTCTTCTGGTAATTCAAAATCAAAATATGTTGACGCATTGCCATAAGCAACCTTAGCAATAATCGGACCAATCAATTGATGGTCAGCAGGAAGTTGCCCATCTTCTACCCACTCAGAAACAACCTCGCATAAAATGCGACGGAAATATTCATGACGTGGATAAGATAGGAAACTGCGTGAGTCCGTCAACATGCCAACAAAATTTCCAAGAACACCATTTTCAGCCAAATTTATGATTTGTTGCCGCATACCAGAGTACGTGTCATTAAACCACCAACCAGAACCATACTGAAGTTTCCCTTTTTGACCGCCTTGGAAGGCACCCATTAAAGCAATTAAAGGGATATGATCTTTAGGATTTAAAGAATACAAAATCGTTTTTGGCAACCCGCATGCCAATTCAACACGATTAAATAAACTTTGAACAGATGCTTCAATAAATCCATCAGCAATCGCATCACCTCCAACATCTGTCCCAACTTCTTTAAGCAGTTTAGTTGAATTGCTACGTGTAGCTTGTAAATGTAGCTGTACCGTCCAATCTTTATCTTGATAAAGTTGCATGAGATGAAACATTAACTCTGATGAATAAAACTCTACTTCATCAGCAGTCAGCGCCGCTCCTCTTAACCCTTTAGCAAAAATCGCTTCAACTGTTTCAATTGGCGCTTGTTTGGCTGGGAATGGATTAAAGCCATGATCTGAAATCCGACCACCATGGCTATGGAAAAAGTCAATGCGCTGTTTGAGTACTTGGACAAAGTCAGCAAAAGTATGAACCGTCAATCCTGAAACATTGGCCAATTCTGCCACATTTTCTGCAAAATTCGGCGTGCCTATCGCAAAAGCTTTATCTGGACGAAAAGTTGGATAAACCTTAAATGATTTTTCATCTACAGATAATTTTTGATGATAAGATAACTCGCTTGCGGGATCGTCCGTCGTACAAATCACTTTAACCTGAGCAGATTTAATCAACTGCCTTGCAGACATCGTACCATCAGTAATTTTTTTATTGGCTTTTTCCCAAATTATCGGTGCATTAGCCACTGTCAAGACTTCATCAATATCAAATAGACGCTTCAACTCCAAATTTGTCCAAACATATACTGCATTACCAATCGCATTTTCACAAGCTTCAGCAAATGCGACAAATTTATCATAATCAGACCCATCTCCCGCAACTAGTGCCTCGGGAACGCCATTTGCTCGCATTAATCGCCATTTATAATGGTCAGCATAAAGCCAAGCCTGCGTGATATTTTCAAACTGAATATCATCATAAATCTCTTGGGGTTCAAGGTGACAATGGTAGTCAATAATCGGTTGTTTTGCAGCATATTCGTGATACAAAGTCTTTGCAAAATCATTTTTGAGTAGAAAATCTTTATCTAAAAACATGAACTCTCCTCATTTTTTTATTTTAGCTATCTTGCTTTTCTAGTGCTTCCCACAAGCCATTCAAATAAGATAGGCCTAGCGCACGATCATATAGACCATAACCCGGACGACCAGTCTCTCCCCAAATCATACGACCATGGTCAGGACGAATGTAGCCGTCAAAACCATTGTCATGCAAGGCTTGCATAATCGCATACATATCTAGTGACCCTTCGCTTGACAAGTGAGGTGCCTCATAGAAATCTTTAGCCGCAACATTTGTAAATTTGATATTGCGCACATGGGCAAATGGAATGCGATTACGTTTGGTAAATTCAGCTACAATCGCTACGACATCATTGGCAGGATCTTCTGCAATACTACCTGTACATAGGGTAATCCCATTAGATGGTGAATCAACAGCGTTACACATCCAATCTAAATCGTCGCGGTTTTTAACCATGCGAGGTAAGCCGAACACACTATAAGGTGGATCATCAGGGTGACACGCCATTTTGATACCAACTTCTTCACAAGTTGGAATAATCGCTTCCATGAAGTATTTGAAATTGGCACGCAAATCATCATCTGACACATTTTTATAGAAGGCAAAAACCTCTTTAAACTGTGCCAAACGTTCAGGCTCCCAACCCGGTAAGCTAAAGCCATCAGCACCAGCTTCCATATTTTCAATCAATTCCTCTGGCGAAGCAGGCATATCGCTGCTGACAAATGAAAGTGTTGAAGAACCATCAGGTAATTTGAAGTCCAAATCTGTTTTCAACCAGTCAAAGACAGGCATGAAATTATAGCAAATAACCTCGATACCATATTCAGCTAAATTGCGAATCGTTGTTTTATAGTTTTCAATCCATTTATCACGTGTTGGCACACCCATTTTGATATCTTCGTGAATATTCACGCTCTCAATCACTTTAAGCGTTAAACCAGCCGCCTCAATTTCTTCTTTTAAGGCTTTGATACGTTCCTTAGGCCACACTTCACCGACAGGAATATCCATCAGCGTACCCACGATACCTTTACATCCCGGTATCTGACGAATATCTTCTAATTTAATTTTTTCTTCATTGGCACCATACCATCTAAATGTCATTTCCATTTAGTTTGCCACCTCCTATTTTTTATTTTCTACTAACAGAGCTTGCAGAGTATTGCGCACAGCTCCTGATCCTGCTAATAATTCAGCAAAATAGCCTTCAATTTTTTCGCCCAGACCTGCTACATACAAATCAAGACCAAAAATCTTTTCATTCGACAAAATCGGGGCAACTTTATCATGCAGATTACCCGTAAAGCCTAACGTTACATCGCTTAATTGCGCCTGTAAGTCTGTCAACAATGGATCTGGACTAATAGCAAAAGATTCTCCATTATCATCAACACCTAACAAGTACCGCACCCATGCCGCTAACGTCAGAGGAATAAAAGTCAAATCATCAACACTAAGTGTGTCGCTTTCGACATATTTTTTAATCGTTTCCCCAAAGCGAATGGCAACTTTTTGCGATGTATCTGAGGCAATCCGTTGTGGCGTATCTGGAATATTTGAATTCACCAAACGCTTCTTGACCACCTCATCAATAAAGTCTTTGGGATCAATAATCTCAGGATTGACAACCACTGGTAAGCCTTCAACATACCCAACCTGTTTGACCAAATCAACTAAATCTTCATCCGCCATTTCACCTGAAATGGATGTGAAACCAAGCAAGTTACCAAACACAGCCAACGACGTGTGCAAGGGATTCAGACAAGTCGTTACTTTCATTGTATCTGCCTTATCAACTGTATCACGATCAGTTAAAATCACGCCAGCCGCTTCAAGTTCAGGCCGACCATTTGGAAAACTATCTTCAATTACCAGATAATGTGACACTTCTGTATTTGCAAACGGTGCAATATTGGTATGTTTTGGTGTATGAATGAGCTCAACGCCTTCAAATCCCTCATTTTCAAGTGCCGTTTTAACACTTTCAGACGGATTTGGCGTAATGCGGTCAATCATTGACCAAGGAAAACTCACCTTATTGCTGTCTTCCAAATAATCGACAAAGGCTTGTGGAGCATAATCTTTTTCTACCCAACCTTTAGCAATCCCTAAAATACTATCTTGGAATTTTTGACCATTTTGCGAGAAATTATCCGTCGTCACCATAGCAATCGGTAGCTGACCCGCATTGAAACGTGCCAATAATAAACTCGCCACAATCGCCATTGTATGCTCAACTGAATCAGGTCCCTCAGCAATATCTTTCTCAACTAAAGCCGTATAATTCCCATTGATATCCGTTAAACTATAGCCTTTTTCAGTGATTGTAAAAGTTGCAAATTGTAGACTAGCATTTTCAAAAATCGCTTTGACCGCCTCATAACTTTCAGGTCGATCAGGATTGCAGTAATAAGCTTCTACCGTTGATTGCAATAATTTTTTCTCTAAAGTCCCATCTTCATGCATGATAACTTCAAGAATATCATTGTCATAAGGTAAATAAGCATCATCTATGATGTTCTCATCATAAGTTTCACAAACAATAACCCCTGTTTCAAGCTTGCCTTGATTGATCAACTCTTGTGCAACCTCAGCGTGAAAACCACGATAGAGATTCCCACCTCCAAAGTGAATCCACTGCGGCTGACAAATCGTCTGCTCCCGTAAATACTCAAGATTTTTCTTTGTCACTTGAACATCTCGTTTAACCAATTCGTTTGCTTGTAAACACAAACTTTCATTTAATTTAACTACCAAGATTTAACCTCCTTTATTCTGATTGATTTTTCAACCAATTTAAACATTCACGTCTACAAATTCCTAGCTTTTACGGCTGTTTACCAATGTAAGCTAAAATCCCACCATCCACATACAAAACATGCCCATTAACAAAATCTGAAGCTTGAGAAGCCAAAAATACTGTCGGCCCCGCCAAATCATAGGTCGTCCCCCAACGATTCGCCGGCGTTTTTGATAGGATAAAGTCGTTAAATGGATGCCCATCTTCACGCAAGGGGGCTGTTTGTGGCGTTTCGATGTAACCCGGGCCAATCCCATTACATTGGATATTGTACTGACCATATTCTGAAGCGATATTACGCGTCAACATCTTCAAACCACCTTTAGCTGCGGCATAAGCGCTGACTGTTTCACGACCGAGTTCACTCATCATCGAGCAAATGTTAATGATTTTTCCGCCACCTTTTGCAATCATACCCGGAATGACCGTTTTAGCAACGATAAATGGTGCGTTGAGGTCAACATCAACGACTTTGCGGAAATCAGCGGCACTCATCTCAATCATCGGGATGCGTTTGATAATCCCTGCATTGTTGATCAAAATATCAATCGTCCCAACTTCCGTTTCAATCTGTTTGATAGCAGTTTGGACTGCGGTTTCATCCGTCACATCAAAGACATAACCGTGCGCAGCAATCCCAGCTGCCTGATAAGCAGCCAATCCTTTGTCAACTGCCTCTTGCTTCAAATCATTGAACACAATCGTTGCGCCAGCTTTTGAGAGGGCTGAAGCTAACTCGAAACCAATACCATAAGTCGCCCCTGTGACCAAGGCAATCTTGCCGTCTAATTTGTAATCATCTAGTGAAAATGCCATTTTGTCTCCTCTATTCTTTCTGCGAACTTTGTCCGCTCAAAGGCTCATTTCAAGTCTTTTGTTGCAACAAAATCCATGTCGTCATAGGTGATATTTTCACCACACATGGCCCAAATGAAGCTATAATTAGTCGTTGCAACACCGCTGTGAATTGACCAGCTTGGTGAAATGACAGCTTGTTCAGGTGCGACAACCAAGTGTTTTGTTTCATCAGGTTTGCCCATGAAATGGAAAGCGCATTGCGCAGCATCAAAGTCAAAATACAAGTAGGCTTCCATGCGACGTTCATGCGTATGACAAGGCATGGTGTTCCATGCGCTACCCGGCTCAAGAATCGTATAGCCCATCTGTAGTTGACAACTGTCACAGATATTTGGGTGAATGTATTGATAAATGTTTCGGTCATTCATCGTTTCACCAGCCCCTGTTTTCATCGGTTTGATGTCCGAAATTGCAATTTTGACATTGGGATATTTTTTGTGAGCTGGGGTTGAACTGATGTAAAATTTAGCTGGATTTTCAGCATCATCAGATTCAAAAATGACTTGCTTGGTTTCCTTACCGATATAGTAACCATCTTGTTTGACCATGGTTTCAACTTGACCGTCAATCGTGATTTTACCCGGTCCACCGATATTGATGACACCTAATTCACGGCGTTCGAGAAAATAGTTGACACCTAATGCTTTATTCAGAACGATTTCAAGTGGTGTCACCGTTGGTGTTACACCACCAAAAATCATGCGGTCATTGTGGGTGTAGGTGAGCTTGATTTCATCGGGTACAAAAATGTTTTCCACCAAAAATTCCTCACGAAGTTCTGAAGTGGTCAGACGTTCGATATCTTTAGGACTGTGGGCGTAACGTGTGTTGAGTGTTGTCATTTGTTTTCCTTTTCTAGATAGTTAAAACACCATCTTTACTTTTTATAAGCTAAATTCAACTCTAGCGTTCGTCACCCTAAACTAAACATCCAAGAGTTTTGCTTCCAAACTTTCAAAAACTCTTGGATTAAAAGAAATAGCCATTGCTAATTTTGAAAAATATATCGCACCAATTTCACTCGCACAATCCAAAGGCAAGTGTTTTCTTCTACCTAAAAAATGTTTTTCCAAAATTGGCTGACGTGTGTAAATCGTCTCGTCTTCCTCCTCAAAAATATGGAAAAGTTCATGCCATAACACAAGATTTTCAAAATTTACTGCCCATTTTTCGTCAAACTCAGTCCAACCTTTGAGAATCGCGCCTGTTTTTTCAATTGCTTTAGCGTTCATCATAACTAATTTTTCATTTGGATCACAGATAGCAAAGATTGGGAGTAAAGTGAAATCAGAGTTTTCCTGTAACTGATAACCTCTCCTCTCAATCAAAGATATCGGAGAAGAAGCCTCTTCTAGTTGAAGTCGTTCCCACAATTTTTGAGCTGTTACCATACACTTTTCAATGATATCCAATTTTTCATTTAGCGACATCATACGTGCTGGACTATCATTGATAAGTTCCAAAAAATAGTCAACATCTGTTATCTGTGTTTTAGCCAACATCACATCATAATTGAGCAAAGTTCCTTCTCCTTTCCCCAAAACTCCAACATTTTTGTTTATTACCTCTTAAAGATAATAAACAAAATATCCTACAGCTAGACAAGCAACAGTTAATGCCCATGCCCAACCTAAGTTAGACTTGATATATTCTTTCGTATCCACCTTGACAAAGTTTAATGCCCACATTGTCCAAGATTGTGTCGGACAAGATGATGCAACAATTGATACAGGTGGAATCATAAAGAGGATGAACAAGAATTTTTCATCAAAAGTGCCCATCGATTGTAAAATGGAAACCAAGGCAATCCCAGATCCAAAAACCATCAGTGGCCCACGGAATAAAGCAAGTGGTGCCAAAATCGCAAAGGCGATTAACAAAATAATTGGTGAATTTGGAATGAAATCTCCTAGTAAATCTTTTAAAATAGGTGCAATTTGTTTGGCCGCAGCTTGGAAGATATTCACGCTATAGAGCATCCCAATCAAGAGTCCACTATCTGCAACACCATCATATAACGTTTTTTGAGCTTTAGTCACAGCTAATTTATAGCCATTAAGGTTTTTAGTCAATAATAGACCTAGGAAAATCCCCATAATGAAAGCAGGAACAGGTTGCCATTTGAATAAAGCGACCATTAAAATCGGGATAAACGGTACAATGACAACAATACCATTTAATTGTGTGTCTGCATTAGACTGTTGTTTGGCAGCCCAAGCACGTACTTTTTTCTTATTTTTAAATCCATAATTCACTAAAATATAAGCAACCAAGACAATCAGATGAAGTGCAGTTGCAATCAAGCCAAATTGCACATAGTGATTATCGTATTTAATCCCTTGGAAAACAGCGAAGAATTGGCTAACATAAGCCACGTTTAACCACATTCCGCCTGCAACTGCTAACATATAGGCACCAACTGCTGTTCGTTTATCAATCCCTAAAGACATTTGAATCGGCAAGATAATCATCCCGATTGCCATTACTGAACCAACACCGAAAGCACTGGTAAAGATGAGCATACAAACCACATTAAGCAGTAAAGTTGTAACAAGTGGTTGATCACCCGCAAGTTCAACTGTTTTCTTGATAATGTAACCTGCAATCCCTGTATCCACAAGGACACGACCGAACCAAGCTCCAAAGACAATGACGGCAATCGTCCCACCATAAGCTGCGACTGAATCTTGGAAAATCTTTGTGACAACGGTTTGGATTGGTACTAGCCCAATCACACACCAAAGCACTGCTGTTACTAAGAAACCTAAAAGTAAGTTTCCGCCCTTCATACAATACGTTACTAGGATCAAAAATGTTACTAGTAATAAGATTCCTGACAAAATTGACATATAAATTCCTCCATTTTCTATCTACACTAAACGACTTGGTTGTTTAGTTCTAAAACATCATCAAACATTTTTCTTGCTTGCTCTGGATTATACGCATAAAACAGAACAATATCCAATAAAGCTGGCGAAAAATCTAAGTGATTCATTTTTTTACTGAAAGCCATCGCTGCAATTTCACTCAAAGCACGAACTTGTGATTTACTCTCATAAAACGGAAGTTTCCACAAGACGATTTTTTCACTTTGCGTATAGGTGCTAGGATCAGAACATTCTAAATGGTGATAGAGTTCATGACCTAAGATAATGGCTTTTAACGCATCCTCGCTTTGCCATTTAGGCATCGCTTTGACAATCTCCATGATTGGATTTTTCATCACAACAATTTGCTTAGGTGGCGTATACATGGCAAATAAAATTCGCTCACCTATTTTTTCCTCAGCATGGTACGTTAAATCAAGACCTACTTTTTCAATAATCTGCTCAATTGTCAAGTTTGGATACTCTGCTTGACATTTTTTAGCCATTGCCTCACCGGCAGCTCTCGCTTTAACAATCATTTCAGCTTTTAAATCAGTTGAAATTTTGTTTTTTAGCAAGTCTTTTGTAAAAGCAACTTCTTCCCAAACATCATCTGGTATTTTACATAAAATCTGTACCATTTTTTGAAGTTCAGCATCATTGGCCGTTTCCGATTTTACAGCTGGCTGTGGTTTCACTAAATTATTTAACTGTTCAAAAGTACTTTTCTTTTGACGATTTTTAAGCTTGACCAATATTTGCTGCAACAATTAACACCTCATCTGTTGGTTCTAACATTGAAACTTCTAAGTCAGTTAGCAATGTTAATTGTTCAAAATCAGTCGCTGAGAAGTCCATCACGCGTGCACCGATACAAAGATAAAAATCAGGTCGTGCAATCAATTCCGTTTGATAGACCGCCATGTCATCCCATAAGCGTCCCAATTGATCCAAATAAAATTCAGCTGTCGTTTTGGCATACATCGCATTAGCACGTTGAACTTTGATAAAGCCTTTTTTATCCACAATACGCATGGCTTGCGCATCCTTATCGTCTTTGGTTTCACCAACGATATAGAAGTATTGATTTTTCGTTTTAATTTCGATTTGATTTTCTTGTAGGCGCATATCTTCTGCCGCCAATTCCAATACTTCTGGATCTGTTATTTCTTTTGTCAAATCAGTTGCTTTAACTTCTGTTGAACCTGTCGCAATTGCTGTCACTTTAGAAGTTTGTGGATCAATTTCGATATGGATTTCAACAGATTCTGGCGTTGCACCTGACTCTACTGCTTTATTCAAGGCCTCATTTTTAAGGGCACGAATATCTTCTTTAGATGGGGATGGCATAATCCGTTCGACAACGTCACGTACCATTGCCAAGGCAACTCCGATAGAAGAGATGACTTCCGCATTTTCCGGAATAGAATACTTAACCTTGTATTTGTCAGAGAAATAAGTAATCAGCGATGCTGCACCGCCTCCAACACCAACCAAGGAAATTTGGTCATGTTCCAATTTATATTTCTCAGCAAATCCTGAGATAATTGGCTCAATCTTACGATAAGAAGCGGCCATGATTTGTTCGGCAATGTCTTCAACCGTTGTCCCACAATAGTCAGCTAAAGCTTTAAAGGCCAATCTAGCTGACTCAACATTACCGTAAGAGAAATGGTCTGGGCTAACTAAACCAAGAATATTCGCTGCACAAGAGTTAGTAATTGTCACTTCAAAGCCATCCTCCATGACAACTTTGACATAATCTTCTGGATCACCTGGTTTTGGCGAGAAGAACTCAACGCGAGGGCCTTTGACTTTCTCTGTATCAGTATAAACAGCATAACCTAGCCCTGCGATGTGAGCTGAACGAGGCCCAACATCAACGATACCTGTCTTGTTAGCACGTACCATTGAACCACCCGCACAACCAACAACCTGCACATCCAGTGAAGAAATATAAGTTGAATGTCCGCCGACAACTGAATAGTCAATGGCTGGACGACCATTTTTGATAACCCCGATATTTGTCGTTGTGCCACCAACCTCAAAATAAACACCATTTGAGGCACGCAAATACATTAGAGATCCCATAACTGAGGCTGCTGGACCAGATAACATGGTCAAAACGGGACGTTTTTTCATCTCACTGATTTCCATTACCCCACCATCACCACGCATAATCATAAGTGGGACTTCAACACCTGCACCTTTTACTGACTCCTCAGTTGAAGTTGCCGTATCTAACATTTTGGGTAAAATAGAAGCATTGATGGCCGCTGTCCGAGTCCGACGTGTCAAGCCGTAAAGCTTTGTAATATCCGATGCCATTGTCGTCGGAACGTTATCAGCATCTGCAATTTCATGAATTAACTCTTCAGGTGAGCCATCATCTACACCAAATGCCATTGAGGCAACCAAAACAGATGCGCCTTGATCTTTCAAATGTTTAATTGCTGTTGTGGCACTTGCTTCGTTTAAGTCTTTTAATTTAAGAAATTCGTTGACAATTTCAATTTGTTTCTTTTCTTCTAATTGAATATTATCCAGTTTGAGTTGCCGTTTAGCTAAGAACCCCTCAAGGCCTCCTTTACTCATGCCGATAATACCAACTTTGGCAACATCTCCTTCAACTAATGCGTTTGTTGCTTGTGTTGTCGAATGAGCAACGAATACAACATCAGCGGGAGCAATGCCATTTTCTTCCATACACTGTACAAACGACTCAACAACCCCAGCCGCTACACCACTTGGATGATCATGTGATGTTTTTACCTGTACTTTACCTACGATTTCATGGGTTTCATTATCAATCGCAACAGCCTTAGTATGCGTTCCGCCTACGTCAATCCCCATTCTTACTTTACGTGTCATTTTAATACCTTTCATTTCTATGTAACGCTAACAAGCAACCTATCATGCATAAAATAATGAAACAAAATTAAGTTGCTTGGCAGTCGTTCAAAATTTACGATTTAATTAAACAAGATGTCCATATAGAACGTAAACAACTGCACACATGATAATGCCGATAATCCAACCTGTTGGAATAGATTTCGTCATAAAGTCTCTAGATGAAACCTTCGTATACCCAAAGCCCCAAGCAACCCAAGATTGTGTTACATCCAAGTGTTGTGGTGCACAAGTTGTAATTGCGAACAACGGATATAAGAAAGCCGTCGGAATATTTGGATTTGCTGCAATCACAACTGAAAGAATTGCTGCACCGGCACCAACCAAATTAAGCGGTCCACGGAAGAAACCAAGTGGTGTTAAAATTCCCATTACAAGACATAAAACCAAAGCACTTGTTGGCACTGCACTACCGATAACAGCAGTAAAGTAGGGTTTAGCAAATGTTGCAGCATTGTTAAACATCGAAAGAGCTAGTAAAAAACCAACCATCGGTGCTACATCAATAGCACCATCTGTAAATAATTTCGCAAATTTACGACAGATTTGTGTATAAGTCCCTTTCAAATTTCCAGTTGAAATCAGCGCATAACAAGCTGAGAGAATGAAACAAAGGATAACTGGTAGTTTGAGGAACACAAGACCAACAACCGGCAGTACGATAGAAACCCATGAAATCACTGGTGCATCTTCATTCGCTTGTTTTCCTGCAGATGCTGCCCATGCATAAGATTTTTTCTTGTTCAATGACAACATTGATACTGTTAAAACAACAACTAATGAAACAACCATACCAATCATACCGATTGTAAAGTAGTCATTGTAAGTATAGCTCATAGCTTCTTTGCTGAATGTTTGAAAGATGGCGATATATTGTGCAAAGTGAATCATATTTGCAAATACGCCAGCCATGATTGAACCCATAAAGGCAAACATGGCAATCGGTGCTGGAATACCTAGTGACATCAAGATTGGCAAAACAATAACGGCAACCGAAATAACTGGGCCAATCCCTGTCATTGACATGAAAAGAATAGAAGTTACAATACATAAGAGACTCATTGTGATTTTAGGTTTATCTCCACCTAATTCAACCACTTTACGAATTAAAGTTGCTGCAATTCCTGTATCCATAAGGACACGACCAAAGAAGGCACCAAAGAATACATTGACTAACATCGCCTTCGCATAGTTAGCTGGACCTTCAGAATAAACATAGGTCAGCAAATCAACTAACTTACTACTCATGTCGCCAGCAGCAGTTGGGACCTCCATAACAATACTTGAATCAAGCGAATGTCCGATAAACGTTAAGGCAAACCAGAACGTCGACATGACGACAAAACCTATCATCAAGTTATAGTTCTTGACGCAATACCAAACCATAAAAAAGAATGATAAGATTAATAAAATACCGATAATTGTTTCCATTTAAATTCTCCAATTTCCCTCAAACGAGGTAAGCGCTTCCAAGACACTTATAAAAAATAAGTGTCACATTTTAAAAATAATCTAGATCATAAACATTTAACTCACAACTACTGACTTATCAAACTTGTCAAATACCTAAAATAAATGTGATAAGAAATGTAGGCAAGCCTTCTCCTTTCATACTGAATAAATTACTATGTATCATAAAGAACATCAAATCAAAACACCTTGTCAAATAGCGGAAAAATTCTATTTATGAATCAAAATATTTTTAAGGATCTATGATTTATGTCAAAACTGATATACTAGTATCTTAGTTCATTATATAATTAAATTCTATTTTTGTAAAGTGTTTTCTTATCTTTTTTATTATTTCATATTCCTTTATTATTTCGTCTTGTTTTTTTAACTTAATTTATTTTCAACTCATATACTTATTTTCAGCTAATACACTTACTTAAACTCAACAGAAATCCCCTTCTTTTAATTATCTCTAAGCATTAATCATTCTCTTTTCTCCCCCTTAAAATTGATTGCCCCTCTCGTTAATCACAACTTTTCCCTTTTCTTTTTGTATTATCACTAATTTTCACATTAATATATTCAAAAAAATATCTCTTTATTGAGAAAGTAATATATCAACTAGGGTGAACATTCGAACCTTTTCTTCTTATTTTTTAGAAATATGAAGAAGGACAAAAATATAGCAGAGACAATAGTCGAAAATTAGCATAATTTTGCTAATTATAAAATAAACAAACCGCATGTCATCAACGTTTTCAAAAACGAAGACATCCGGTTTGTTTATCTTTAAGACTTTTGTCCCAGCCTCTTCTACACAGTCTAACAAAGCAACTTTGACTGAAATTTTCAAGAAATTCGAGGCACAGCATGGCGAAGCGTACTTAGGTACGTGAGCTATGATGTAACGAAGAAGTTCGCCAGAAAATTTAAGCCAAAGCGCCCATAGGATCCCACGGGAGAAGAACCTCCGGATCAGCCTCATAGGCAGCCAACTCTTCTGATGTCAGGAATTCTTTTCTGACAACGATTTGGTAAGTATATTCGTCCATCCAAGCATCAGATGCTGTGAAGTAACCTTTTTTACCAACTTTTTCGCCCCATGAATTTTCAACTTTCCATTTAAGGGAATTGCCGGCAGCATCCAAGTCAACACCAGTCAAGACCATGGCGTGCGTCATCAATGACTCAGAGTAGTCCAAACGGCTAGCTTTATCTTGTTTAAAGTTCAAATCCATAGCTGAGAAATCATAAGCGTCCATGGTCAACAAACCGTCTTTGCGGTTAGAAACTTGACCAACATCACAACCAAACCAAACAGTTTCGCCAGCTTGCATTTGGGCAATGGCTAATTTTTTGAAACGGTCCATTTCAACATTCAAGTGACGGACATCACGCGCACCGATGACATTCCCTAAAAACTCAACGGTGTAAGATTTGTTATAAGGTTTGTCAGCAGTTGGCGCATTGATGACACTCACGTAGTCATCAAGCTTGATATTCACAAATTTTTCATAGAAAGCTTGTGGTGTGATGTCTTCGAATTTGTGGAATTGGTCATCTTTATCCCGGTATTCAAAGTCAAATTTTTGTGGTGGCAAACCAAGTGTCATGGCAAGATAGTTGAAGATTTCTTGCAAGAGTTCCGCTTTTTTCGTAGCCACATCGCCACCAGTTTGAATCAACTCACGTAAGATTTGCGCATCTTGACGCAAGAGTTTGTTAAGATATTGATCCAACTCACGGCTGGCACTTGATGAAATAGACTCAGGATAGATATCTTTTGGCACGACACCATATTTTTGGAACAAAGCCACGACCATGTCCCATTGTCCGCCATCTTGTTGGGGCACGTCAAGCAAGAATTTCAACTTGCGATCGCCGATTTCAAGATCACTTGTACCAATGATTTGCTCAAGGAACCAGTTTGATTTTTCATATTTGTCCCAGAAGAACGTGTAGGCTTGTGACAACTCGAAGTTTTCCAACTTGAACTCTGTCAAAATTTTATGACGGAAAGTGTTCAAAGCTGCAAACATCCAGCAACGACCAGATTGTTTTTGGTTGCTGACTGGATCATTTGTCAAATCAACTGAGAAAACAGGCAAATTAGCCGCGTGTGAGGCACGATTTTCAAGGGCATTGAGCAAGCCATTTTTAGTCGCTGCGTTTTCCACTGCGCTAAATTTCGCATTTTTTTGATAGTTATCAAATAGTGATTGTGTAAATTCTGATGTTAATTCTGTCATGTTAATGTTAATCCTCCAAAGAATAGTATAGCACTTTTCATAGCATATCTCAGCAAATTACTTTATATAATCCACGTCATAAAAAATGACTTGCGCGAGACAGCGCATGTCGTTTTTTAAACAGACCTTAGCGATATAAACCGTTTTGGTCAATGTAGGCCAAAACCTCAGCTGGCAAGAGAAAATTCGGACAACGATTGGCTTGTAAACTCTCTCGGATATAGCTTGAGGA
Organism: Pseudolactococcus yaeyamensis; assembly: GCF_054658615.1. Classification (NCBI taxonomy): domain Bacteria; kingdom Bacillati; phylum Bacillota; class Bacilli; order Lactobacillales; family Streptococcaceae; genus Pseudolactococcus; species Pseudolactococcus yaeyamensis. The sequence continues at coordinate 39,908 of NZ_BAAGGP010000001.1, read as the reverse complement.
GATATTCAGCAAGGGTAAATCAATCATTTGAACGGGATATTTTGGTTCAGTCAGAACAGTTTGGTCACGCTTAACAGCCACGAATTTAACTAAATTCAGCAAGTCATCAATCCTGTACCATTTTTCCAAGTAATCGACCATGTCGCCACCGATAATGAAAAAATACTCGTTTTCAGGATGTTCAACCGTCAATTTTGAGAGCGTATCATACGTATAAGATTTGCCACCTCGCTCAATTTCTGACAAGTTCAATGTCAACTGCGGACAGTCTTGTAAGGCAAGCCACAGCATATTAACCCGATGCTCAGCTGAAATCGTTGACTTCGTATCAATGTGAGGTGGATCGTTTTCAGGCATGAGCTGAACTTCGTCCAAGCCCAACAACTGCTGGATTTGGTCTGCGATGAACAAATGCGCATAATGTACCGGATTGAAGTTGCCCCCTAAAATACCAATTCTCATGCGCGCCAGAAGTCGTCAAAAATCGTAATCGGCAAATGACGTTTGTGTTCTGTTTTCAGCCACCAATTTTCAATCACAGCACGTGCGTCAGCAGCAATCTCACGACCTTCCAAGTAATCGTCAATATTATCGTAAGTCACACCCAGTGCGACTTCATCAGCCAGACCGGGCTTGCCATCTTCCAAATCAGCTGTTGGAATTTTTTCATAAATCGTTGGATCTGCTTCTAGATAAGCTAATAACTGCTTGCCTTGACGTTTATTGAGACGGAAAAGCGGTAAAATATCTGCACCACCATCGCCAAATTTCGTGAAGAAACCTGTGATATTTTCAGCTGCATGGTCTGTCCCAAGCACAGCACCCGAATGGGCGCCCGCAATGGCATACTGGGTAATCATGCGTTGACGTGCCTTGATATTGCCTTTGTTAAAGTCTGTAATGTCAAGCCCCGCCTCAGTCAAAGCTGAAATTTCGCCGTCGACTGCACTTTTGATATTGACCGTCAAACTCACATCTGGTTGGATAAAAGCCAAGGCTTTTTGGGCATCCTTTTCATCTTGTTGCACGCCATAAGGCAGGCGAACAGCGATGAATTGATAGGCAGTATCGCCTGTTTCAGCACGCAACTCTGAGATGGCAAGCTGTGCCAAACGACCTGCCAAACTCGAATCTTGACCGCCTGAAATACCTAAAACTAGGCTTTTCAAAAAAGGGTGCTGTCTCAGATAATCTTTCAAAAAATCAATGGAACATCGCACTTCTTCTGCTGGTGAAATTTCAGGCTTTACCCCTAATTCTGCGATAATGTTATCTTGTAAGGTCATTTGTAAACATCCTTTCTCACTTGGTCGATGAGTTTCATTTTATTTTCCCAGACATCCTGCGCCAAATCAACTGGGTAGTCTTGCGGATTCAAATCACGTTTGTACTCATCCCACAAATCATCTAATTTCTCTTTGAAATAGACCTTGATTTCTGGCAATGTCGGTAACTCATAAATCAACTGACCTTTTTCAAAGACTGGCACCAACAAAGGTCGCGCTGTGAAATTGGTCAATCTTTTATTAATATAGGTATAAGTCGGATGAAACATGAAAATCTCATCAGATGCATTCGGGTCAATATCCGCAAACGTGATATAATCCCCCTCAGACTTGTTCTTATCCAAACTGCGAATCCGCCAAACTTGTTTCTTACCGGGCGTTGAGACCTTCTCAGCATTACTTGAGAGCTTAATCGTATCCCGCATCTCACCTGTCTCCGTTTCAATCGCAACGATTTTATACACGGCACCAAGTGCGGGCTGATCATAAGCTGTAATGAGTTTTGTGCCCACACCCCAAACATCAATTTTAGCCTTCTGCATCTTGAGATTGAGAATCGTATTTTCATCTAAGTCATTAGACGCATAGATTCTCGCCTCTGTAAAACCAGCATCATCAAGCTGCTCACGGACTTTTTTAGAAATATAAGCCATGTCGCCAGAGTCGATGCGGACGCCTTGAAAATTAATGCGACCGCCCATTTCTTTTGCGACTTTAATGGCAGCAGGAACACCGATTTTCAGGGTATCATAAGTATCGACTAGGAAAACACAATCTTGATGCGTTGTCGCATAGGCTTTAAAGGCCTCATAGTCGTTGCCATAAGCTTGGACGAGCGAGTGGGCATGGGTGCCCGACACTGGAATACCAAAGAGCTTGCCCGCCCGAACGTTAGAGGTCGCATCCGCACCGCCTATAACTGCAGCACGCGTCCCCCAAATCGCTGCATCCATTTCCTGAGCACGCCGTGTACCAAACTCCAGTAAAGGTTCGTCACCAATCACCGACTTAATCCGTGCCGCTTTGGTTGCGATCAAGGTTTGGAAGTTGACGATGTTGAGGATGGCTGTTTCGACCAGCTGGCATTGTGCCAACGGCCCTTCAACTTGAAGAATCGGCTCGTTAGCAAAAACGAGATCGCCCTCCTGCGCCGATCTCACGTCACAAGTAAAGCACAAGTCAGCGAGATATTCTAAAAAGTTGTCAGGATAGCCAAGCTCTCGCAAATAAGCAACATCGTCAGCATCAAAATGGAGGTCTCGCAAATAGTCAACGACCCGCTCCAGACCTGCAAAAACGGCATAGCCATTTTTAAAGGGCATCTCTCGGAAATAAACTTCAAACACTGCGTTACGCTCAGAAATCCCTTGTTCAAAATAAACCTGCATCATATTAACCTGATAGAGATCGGTATGTAATACTAAATTATCTGTCATCTTTTATACCATTGTTTCCAACATTTTGAACAATGTTGCAGCAGATTTTTCACCAGCTTGGACGATAAATTCATCAAAACTTTCTGCCGCCTGACCGTCAGCTGTGTCCGAAAGGCTTCGAATCACGACAAATGGTTTGCCTAGCGCTTTCGCTGCTTGAGCAACCGATGCCCCTTCCATTTCCACTGCAAGCACATCAGGAAAATGTTCTTTAATCGCCAACTGTTGCGTTTTAGATGAGATAAAAGAGTCTGACGAGGTAATCAAGCCAACTTGTGCGTCAGGCGCAGCTTTCTTTAACTCTGAAACGAAATAAGCACTACTGTGATAGTAAAGTTCCTGTCCCGCCATTTGCCCAAAGGCATAGCCAAAGGCTGTCACATCAACATCGTGATAGGCCAGTTTATCCGCAACCACGACGTCGCCAACCGCTAACCCTGCGCCAACACCACCAGCAGAGCCACTGTTAATGATGCCATCAACAGCGAATAAGTCAACCAGTAAGCTAACGGCAATCGCGCTCATAACTTTCCCAATCCCTGACTTAACTAGGACAACATTATGCCGTCCGATAATGCCTGTGTAAAATATAAACCCGTGATGACTGGTTTTTTCGGAATGTTGAAGTCTCTCTGCTAAGATTTTTAACTCCTCATCCATGGCAGCAATAATGCCTATTTTCATCTTTATTCACTTTCTAATTTAAATAATTACTTCTTAAATCATTTAAATTTGTTATAAATTCAATAATATCAACTAATTGAGAAGAAGAACTTATAGTAATTAATTCCATTCCAAAATCTTTAATATACTTATTAAATTTATTTCCTATGCCATATTCTGATATTAAATACTTTTTAGCCTTTGAAACTACTACAAATCTATTACTTTTTTGTTTGCTTATTCTATTAGCAACTAGAAATTCTCTCGCTAAATATATTTTTACATCTTCTATTACTTCAGCATTTACATCAAGAATTTTTAAATATTTAAATTGAAGAATTTTGATTTTTTTAGTAATATAATTCAAAACATTAGTAGAAGTCGAGAACTCTAGTACTTTTTTTCTTTCATCAAAAAATATAATCAATTTCAGACCATTATCTAAATGCTGCAAATATTCAATTTCAAGCGAATCGATATAATTTTCTGTATTATATACTTCTTTTCTTACCCTTTCTATTTCATGATTATACAGATCACTATTAAAATTATAAATATCTTGATTAATTTTTTCAAATACTTCTTGTTTATCTGTTGCTCGCATAATTTCACGTTCTTTGATTAATTCGTAAACATCTTTAAATTCAAGAAGATTTTCTCTACATTCATCAATATAGCGTAGTAACTCCTCACTATTTAAAGGTTCAAAAAGAAGAATGGTTTGATTCAATCTATCTAAATATTTTTTATAGTTTTCTTTATCAAACTGTCTAACCCACTCCAAATTACTTTGAAATTCTAAAAACTCTAAAGCACCACAATTGCGCACTTCTAGGCATTCTTTATATGTCTCAATAGAGATCGGAAACTCTACATCTTCAAAAATGTAATCTCCTGTTATTAAATATATTTCTTTTATCAATGAAAACATATAATAATCTTCTTCATTTTGATAAAAACCAAACAACGGTATCTTTTTTTCTAAATCTTCAACACTTTTTAAACCTCTTGACCGATTACTTTTTCCACCATATTTAAATAGAAACTCAAACTCTCTCGTACTTCGCTCTTTGAAACCAGTCAGTAATAGATTGTTTATAATATTTTTATATTTAGCAAAATCAAAATTATCCATTAACCACCCCTATCTTTAAAATTTAAAAACAACCACCGTAATAATCACCAATAAAATCAATAAAATCACAATATATTTTGTGATTTTTTTACCGCGTTCTTCTCTTTTTTGAGACTCAATTCGGCGACTTTTATAGACCTGATTTTTTGCCATTTGAGCCTTTTGTGGCGCAAATTTCTTAATCAGTTGGGTGTCATCTTGTCTGGCTTGCGCGATTTCTCGCTCCAAGCGTTCTTTTTCACGAGCCGCTTGCTGAATCATCTCATCTGTTAATAAAGGTTTAGGCATGTGTCTCTAACTCCCAATACTGGATAGCCAAAATCGTCTTAGCATCCTTAATTTCACCATTTTGGATGAGTGCTTTTGCTTCCGACAATGTCACTTCATAGCGTTCCAAGACTTCATCGTCATCATGTGGTCGTGGCTGTTCTACTTGTGTTAAATTATCCGCCTTATAAAGATAAATCACTTCATTACAAAAACCAGGTGCAGTATAGAACTCAGCGATTTTTTCAACTGATGTGGTCGTCATGCCTGTTTCTTCTTCTAATTCACGCAACATGGCGACTTTCGGATCAGCATTTTCCCCTTTTTCAAGCTTACCTGCTGGAATTTCATAAATCACTTTTTCCAAAGCCTTACGAAATTGGCGCACCAAAATCATTTTTTGTTCTGGGGTAATGGCAAGCACTGCCACGCCACCATTATGAAAAATCAGTTCTCGCTTGGCGAGACCCAAATCCCCTGGCAAGGCAACTGTGTCTAATTTGACATCAATCACTTGCCCTTTAAAAATATTTTCTCGACTTAACGTCTTTTCTTCGAAATCTTCAAAATTCATCGTTTGGCATCTCCGCTTTTATTTCTGATGTCAGGTGTCCTATTTGAGTTGATAGATGGTTCAACGTTCATGATAACTTGGCATAAGTTTGGCACGACCAACTTTATTGACTTGACGGGCGCGCCCAAACGCCATCTCATCTTCATGGACATCATCTGTAATCACAGAACCAGCCGTCGTAATGGCATTTCGACCGATATTAAGCGGCGCAATCAAAGATGAGTTACTGCCGATAAAGGCATAGTCTTCAATCTCTGTTTTATATTTATTTTTACCATCGTAGTTGACGGTAATCGTCCCCGCACCGAAATTAACATGTTCCCCGACCATGGCATTGCCGATATAAGTCAAATGCCCCGCCTTGGTGCCAACGCCAAGCGTAGAGGCTTTGACTTCAACGAAATTACCAACATGAACATTTTCATGCAAAATGGTTTCTGGACGCAAGTGAGCATAAGGCCCTACATTCGCACCGGGCTCAAGCACAGAAAACTCAATCGTCGAGTTCCGGACTTCCGTATTATGGTGCAGTCTCGAACTTTCAATCCGGCTACCTGATGTGATGTGAACACCTTTACTGATGACCGTTTGACCTTTAATCGCAACGTTAGGCTCGATAATGGTATCTGCACCAATTGCAACATCTGCATCGATATAAGTCGTTGCTGGATCAATCAAAGTCACACCATTTAACATATGCTTAGTATTAATCCGTTCACGCATGATTTTTTCAGCCTGCGATAATGCCACACGATCATTGACCCCGATAGATTCATTGAAATCATCTAAAACAAAAGCTGAAACTTTTTTAGCATCGTCTTTGAAAATCTCAATAACATCTGTCAAATAGTACTCGCCTTGCGCATTATCCGTTGTGATATTACTGAGTGCCTCAAAGAGTGCCCGATTATCAAAGACATAAGTCCCAGTATTGATTTCCTGCACAGATTTTTCAAAATCATTGGCATCTTTTTGCTCAACGATTTTAGAGACATGACCGTCTTCTCTGATAATCCGACCATAACCTGTCGGATCGTCCGCTATCGCCGTCAGAATCGTCGCTGTTGCTTTTTCAGATTGATGATAGGCAAATAACTCTGCCAAAGTCTCAGGCCGAATTAACGGCGTGTCCCCTGCGATAACAAGCGTCATACCATGAAGATTTTTTAGTAAAGGCTCAGCAATTTTGACTGCATGCCCCGTTCCCAACTGCTCCTCTTGTTTAACATAAGCAACATGCTCAGGTAAAATGCTTAAAACATCCGTTGCGCCATGCCCAACGATGGCAATCGTTTTTTCAGGCGCAACAGCTTCAGTCGCCGCAATTACATGGGCAAGCATCGTTTTTCCTGCAACTTCATGCAAAACCTTTGGCCGGTCAGATTTCATCCGAGTGCCTTTTCCAGCGGCTAAAATAATGGCGTATTTATTCATCATAATATTGCTCCTTTATATATGCATTGAGACAACGGCTTGATATCCGTCACCACAAGTACTCCCCTATTTTTCGTTTTGACGACACAACATCGTCCAAATCATAAAATCCTTAAGCCTATTATACCAATAAACTTATATTTTGTCTTAAATGACGCGGTCTCATCGCTTTTCTACTTGATTTAGACTTATAATTCCCGACCATTTTCTAGTCTTACTAAAACCTTATCCCGATATCCGTCAGATTTGTGGTAAAATAAAGAAAATAACGAGAAACTTAAGGAGTAAGACATGACAAGGATTGGTTTTATCGGCGCGGGGAAAATGGCATCAGCAATTATTAAAGGACTGGATAAAGAGAAATTCAACATTCACATCTCAGGACGCAATTTTGAGGAGACACAGCAGGCCGCTCAAACACTAGGCGTCAACGGCGCAGCGAGTCACAACGACTTAATTCAAATCTCAGACATCATCGTCCTAGCTGTCAAACCTTATGTGGTCGCAGATATTTTGTCTGAACACCAAACTGAGAAACCAATCGTTTCTATCGCAGCAGGCATTACACTAACAGACCTCACTGCTCTGACAACTGAGACACAATCCATCGTCAGAGTTATGCCTAATATCAACGCCACCATTCAAAAATCAACCACAGGCATTGTCAGAAATGCCTATGTTTCAGATGCTGTTTTCGACATCGTCAAGGCAATTTTTGAAAGTGTCGGCAGTGTTCACGAATTAGCTGAAAAAGATTTCGGCAATTTTACTGCCTTGGCTGGAAGTTCACCTGCTTATATCTATATGTTCATTGACGCCATGAGCCGCGCAGGCGTCCTACACGGTATGCCAAAAGATGTCAGCACCAAAATCGTCGCTGAAACTGTCCTCGCTAGTGCTGAAATGATTCTCAAGTCTGATGAAAACCCTTGGACTTTGGTTGATAATGTTTCAAGCCCAGGTGGGACAACTGTTGCTGGTGTGGTCAGCTTAGAGCAAAATAATTTCGTTGCCACAGTGATTGATGCAATGACCGCAACGATTGAAAAAAATAATACGATGAATCAATAAATTCGACAACACAAGAAGAACATTGCCTAGCAATAGACAATGTTCTTTTTGTGTTTCATCAATTCACTCATAACTAACGGTCAATCTGACTGGAGGCTTGTGCCATAAAACGCAAGATATCAGTTTCTGAAAATTGATTGGTATCACCGTAAATCGTATGTTTAAGGGTTGCTGCTGCAGTTGCAAAATTAACGATTTGTTCATCCTGCCAATCTTCGAGCAGACCATGCAAAATACCTGCTGCAAAAGCATCACCTGTCCCAACTCGATCTACAATCATATCAATCGTGTGAATGTTAGAGGCGGTCAATTTTTGCTTGCGATAAATGAAACCCTGAAGTTGATGATGCGTTGCTGAAATGACTTGTCGTTTCGTGGCATATAAAACTTGCAAATTCGGAAAAGCTGCTGTGATTTTTTGATAGCAAGTCTTTAAATCAACGCCTGCCGTTTGATTTTCAAACAAGTTCAACAAATACTTGGCATCCTTTTCACCAGCTGAACAAAAATCCACTAGTGGTAAAATCTGCTGCAAATATTGACCCGCATCAGCCTGTGATCATAATTTCGATCGATAGTTCACGTCAAAAGAAATCAAACAACCGGCTGCTTTGGCTTTTTTGATGAGTCTCTTAGTTAATTCTTGCCAAGTTTTAGACAAAGCGGGAGTGATGCCCGAAATATGAAAAAGAGTTTTTCCTTTAAACATATCTTTTGCTGCCCAAATGTCAGTTGCCGCTGTCGCAAAAGCCGAATGTGCCCGATCATAAATTACTTGAGAAGCCCGCTGTGCAACGCCTGATGTGAGATAGTAAGTCCCTAAACGAGCCATTTCATCATCAGAAAACTTCAGATAATCTGTCCCAACGCCATATTTTTGTAAATGTTGTTTGACACCCAGTCCCAGAGCATTCTTACGTAGATAACTCGCAAAATAAGACGGATGCCCAAAATTTGCTAGAGAAATTGCGACATTTGCTTCACCACCACCGTAACGGGCTAAAAGTGTTGGTGTATCTGATAAAAGCTGACCTTGTGGCGTTGACAAACGCAACATGATTTCGCCTAATGTTATGACTTCATGCATCACAAACTGCCCTCAGCAATCGCTGCAAAACGTTCGGCATACTGCTTAGCAACTGCTGTGACAGCTTCAAAATCGCCTGTCGCTGCTGGTGCTAAGAGATTCCCTCCAACACCGACTGCAACAACACCAGCCTTAAACCATTCTGCCATGTTATCTAGCGAAACGCCACCTGTTGGCATCAAATTAAGCTGAGGCATGGGCGCTTTAAAACCACTAATAATGGATGGTCCATAGGCGTTACCAGGAAAAAGTTTAATTATATCAACACCCGATTTCAGCGCTGTTTTCATTTCAGTAATCGTCATACATCCCGGCAAGTAGGGAATCTGATAAAGGTTACAGAGTTCAGCTGTTTCACGATCAAAAGTCGGACTAACGATAAAATCCGCTCCCGCCATTATCGCAAGTCGGCTGTAACAACATCTAAGACCGTTCCCGCACCGATGACGACTTTAGCATTATCTTTGTATTTGTCAGCCAATTCAGCAATGACTTGGTCAGCCTGTGGCACCGTAAACGTTATTTCAAGTCCTGTCACACCACCTGCGACAAGTGCATTACTGACTTGAATCGCTTCTGTTTTCGTTGCACCACGAACGACTGCAATCACACCAACCGCTTTTAATTGCTTCAATATTGTTAATTTTTTCATCCTATTCCTATTCCATGTAACCGCCACGCATCGGTGACACAGCTTTTTCTGAGAATTGTTTCAAGACACCTGCTTCAAATTGCCGTTTTTTCGGTTGCCAATCCGCTCGACGTTTTTCTAAAATTTCTGCAATCTCACAAGGCGTTTTCAATTCGCCTGCTGCCCCGACAATCGCAAGTTCACGATCAGCAATGCTCAAACGAATCAAATCCCCTTCACAGACTAAAGCAATCGGACCACCTTCAGCTGCTTCTGGAGAAATATGACCGATGGCTGGTCCTTTGGATGCACCAGAAAATCGACCGTCTGTCAGCAGTGCAATCGTCGTGCCTAAACGCTCATCAGATGCAATTGCCTCTGTTGTATAGAACATTTCTGGCATACCACTTCCTTTAGGTCCTTCATATCTGATAATCACCGCATCGCCTGGATTGATTTTTCCCGTTAAGACAGCATCAATTGCTTCTTCTTCCGAATCAAATGGTCGTGCGCTCAAAGTTGCCTCAAACATTTCCTTTGGAATCGCTGTATGTTTGGCAACTGCACCGTCAGGTGCTAAATTACCTTTCAAGATCGAAATACTTCCGTCATGACCAATTGGATGCTCACCATCTCTGATGATATCTGTCCATTTAGCGCCCCATTTTTCAAGATTTTGACCACATTTTTCATAGTAGCCATTGGCTTTTAGTTCGGCTAAATTTTCGCCTAATGTTTTACCTGTGACTGTCATCACATCTAAGTGCAAGCGATCTTTAATCTGTTCCATCACGCGCGGCACACCACCTGCATAATAGAAAAACTGTGCAGGCCAATCACCACTAGGTCGAATATTTAACAGATATTTTGCGCCACGATGCATGGCATCAAAACGTTCTGCTGAAATTGACAAGCCAAATTCTTTGGCAATGGTTGGAATATGCAAGAGAGAATTGGTCGATCCAGAAATCGCTGCATGTACCATAATCGCATTCTCAAAAGACTTTTCTGTGACGATATCACGCGCCTTCAAACCGCTATGAGCAAGTGCAACGGCACGTTCGCCCGCTTTTTCAGCAAAATCACACAAGTCCTCACTTGTTGCTGGTAAAACAGATGTCCCTGGCAACATCAAGCCTAGAGCTTCTGCGACAATTTGCATCGTTGATGCTGTTCCCATAAATGAGCAAGCACCACAAGACGGACAAGCATTTTGCTTGTAGTAATTGAGTTTTTCTTCTGATATTTCGCCCCGTTTTTGCATGGCACTGTACATGCCAATCTGCTCCAAAGTCAGCAAGTCAGGTCCAGCATCCATGACACCACCTGTTACCATAATTGATGGCAGGTTCAAGCGTCCAATCGCCATCAGATGAGCTGGCACACTTTTATCACAGCTAGCGATGAAAACACCCGCATCAAAAGGCGTTGCTTTCGCATGAATTTCAATCATATTTGCCATCATATCACGCGATGGTAGAGAATAATTAATCCCATCATGGCCTTGAGCCTGTCCATCACAAATATCCGTACAAAAATATCTTGCGCCAAATCCGCCAGCTTTTTGAATACCCATTCGAGATTTTTCAACAAAATCCATCAAATGGGCACTTCCCGGATGACTGTCACCAAAAGAACTTTCGATGATAATTTGTGGTTTGGCTAAATCTTCTAACTGCCAGCCTGCACCAAGTCGAAGGGGATCCATTTCAGGTGCGATTTTTCTGATTTCTTGACTTTTTAACATGGTTTAACTTTCTATTTGTCCGATAATTTCTTTCGCATTAAAATGTTCAAAAGAAAAATTAAGCTTGTATTGATTAGCTAATTCTGGGAAAAGAATCATCGTCGTCACTTCTTTACCTTGACTCTTGAGGTAGTCAAAATCAACAATTGCAAGCAAAGTCTCTGCTGTGACCTTATCTCCTACTTTAACCTTCAACTCAAAGCCTTTTCCCTCTAATTCAACCGTATCAATGCCGATATGAATGAGCGTTTTTACCCCTTTTTGATCAATGACTATGGCGTGTTTCGTCGGAAAAATACTTTCAATGACACCTGACATCGGTGCATAGATTTCTTGAGTTTCTGGTACAATTGCAAAGCCATCACCCATTATTTTTTGTGAAAAAACAGGATCATTAACTTTTTCTAGTACAATGACTTGCCCTGTCGTACTGGCATGAATAGTGATTTGTTTCTTTCTACTGAATAACGCCATCTCTGTCCTCTTAATTTAATCTAACTGTTCGCCGTTGCTTGCAATCACTTTTTGATACCAAGCAAAGGATTTTTTCTTAATTCTTTTCAGTGTCCCTTGATTGGCATCGTCCTTATCTACGTAAATGAAACCGTAACGTTTGCTCATTTCACCAGTAGAAGCTGATACCAAGTCAATCGCTGACCATGTCGTATAACCAAGCAACTCAACGCCATCTGCAATGGCTTCCTTCATCGCTTTAATATGATCACGCAAATAGGCAATGCGATAATCATCCTGAACTTGCCCGTCTTTATCAACCGTATCCTTAGCGCCTAAACCATTTTCAACTAAAAATAACGGTTTTTGATAACGATCATACAGGGTATTCATCGTAATTCTAAGTCCTAGAGGATCAATCGCCCAGCCCCATTCACTTTTTTCCAAGTAAGGATTTGGCAATGACTTGACAACATTCGCTTCACTTGACTGTGTCATCTGATGACTAGCACAGCGTGAGGCGTAGTAGCTAAAGGACACAAAATCAACGGTATGTTTCAATATCTCAAAGTCAGCCTTTTCGATTGCCAAATCAATCTTCTTTTCGCGAAAGAGACGATGGGTATAGCTTGGATAGTAGCCACGAACTTGCACATCGATGAAAAATAAATTTTCACGATCTTTATTTAAAGCTGCCCAAACATCATCAGGTCGGCAAGTTTCAGGATAGAAATCCCCACCTGCCAACATACAACCGATTTGATTTTCTGGATTAATCTCATGGGCAAGTTTCGTCGCGAGACTGCTAGCCACTAAGACATGATGTGCCGCTTGATATTTGACTAACTCTTTATTGTCGTCCGCTTTAAAAACTAAGCCTGCACCTGAAAATGGACTGTGTAGTAAAATATTGATTTCATTAAAAGTCAACCAGTATTTAACCAAGCCGTTGAAGGTCTCGAAACACGTTTTGGCATACTTGACAAAATGATCAATCATCTCACGACTGCGCCATGAGCCAATCTTTTCAACCAAATACATAGGGGTATCAAAATGGCAAAGTGTAACTAAGGGTTCAATCCCATATTTTCGACATTCTTCAAAAACAGCTTGATAAAAATCCAGTCCTTTTTGATTAGGTTGTGTTTCATCACCATTTGGAAAAATTCTCGTCCAAGCAATTGAGGTCCTAAACACCTTGAAGCCCATTTCAGCCATGAGCTTAATGTCTGATTTGTAGGTATGATAAAAATCAATCGCTTCATGACTCGGATAATAAGCCTCAGGATTCAAGGCTAGATTTTCTGTCAATCCAAGTTTAATTCCCAAACGTTTTGTCCCATGTGGAATCACATCGACAGTCGATAGACCTTTGCCATCTTCTAAATAAGCCCCTTCTGATTGGTTGGCTGAAATGGCGCCCCCCCAGAGAAAATCATCTGAGAATTTTATGTTATCCAATGCTTATTCTCCTTCTGGTAGATCATCAAAACCGATGACTAGTGTCAAAACAAATGATAAGACAACTGCTAAAACCATGACCACTACAGTCCACAAAATTGACATTGAATCTTTCGGATCAAAGAATTGCACAGCAGTCGCAACACCCGGTGCAGCCATTGAACGACTTGCCAAGCCTGCTAAACCAGCAACAGCACCACAGACGAAACCTGTAATAAGAGAGGCAATAAGTGGGCGTTTCAAACGAACAGCAACACCATAAAGACCCGGTTCAGAAATCCCAGCTAAGATAGCTGACGATGCTGCTGCCAGTGATGTGTACCGCAATTCATGGTTTCTTGTTTTCCATGCAACGGCAAGAGCAACACCGCCGAGCGACAAATTAGCGCCAATTTCACTTGGCATAACCATGCCTTCCATACCAGTTGCGGCAATCGTCATTAAAATCGTTGGTGTAAACACACGGTGCATCCCTGTAATAACGAGCAAAGGCCAAATCGCACCCATAATCGCAACCGCTAAGAAGCCGAGGTGATCATGAATCATATAAACTAAACTTGAAATACCATTACCAAACCAAACGCCTGCAGGTCCTACTAACATAATCGCAATCGGTGATGCAACTAAAAAAATTAACATGGGTTTCAAGAAGTTTTTAGTTACTTCTGGTGTGATGCGTTCAACACCACGTTCAATATAAGACAGTAACCAAGTCATTACAAGTGCTGGCACAACGGTATAGGTGTACTTAACAGAGGTCATCGTGATGCCGAGAAAAACAACATGTGTTGGATTTTCAGCATCGGCGATAGAAGCCATAATTTCAATAAAACTTGGATGAACTAGCGCGCCTGCAATCCCCATAGCGATAAACATATTGGTATTGAATTTTTTAGCCGCTGATGCCGCTACCATAATCGGTAAGAAGAAGAAAGCACCGTCACCCATAATGGTCAATAATTTATAGGTATAGCTTGTATCTGCTAAAATTCCTGCCATATTTAATAACAAAACGAGCAATTTAATCATTGAGCCACCGATAATGGCTGGTATCAAGGGACTCATCGTTGAAACTAAGGCGTCTAAGATATTGCTACCGATTTTTTTAGGTGTTAAAGGTTCTTTGATAGTCCCTTTAGCAATTTCACTTTCATTGCCAAAATGACCTAACTTTAAAACTTCTGTGTAAGCTTTTGCCACAGCATTACCAATGATAACCTGATGTTGTCCACCATTAATGACATAACCCATGACACCATTAATTTTTTTTAGACCATCAGCATCAACCTTCTGATCATCCTTAAGCACAAAACGCAGTCGCGTCATACAATGCGTGACACCTGAAATATTGTCAACGCCTCCAATTTTTTCAACAATTTCCTTAGCGATACTCGCGTAATCTTTTGCCATAACAACTCCTCTAATTCTTTAATATCTGTATTGTAACCTGAATCGGTAACGCTTACAATACTTTTTAATGCTTTAAAAACAAGATGAAGCAGATAAAAAAATGTTCCCTAGAAAAAACACCTTGTTTTTTCACGGTCGTTTCATAAATTCAATTTAAAATGTATTTTTCCGAATATTTTAAAAAAATATCAAATTTTCCAAAGGAATAGCATCTAAGAATAGTTATTATTTGAATATTCGAACAATACACTCAGTAATATTGTCCTTTTTTTGAATATTTTTATGAAAATAACTTGCAAAATATACTAATTAAAAATTTAAATCACTGATTTTTGCGTATTTTTCAGAAAAATTAAACTCATGAAACGACCGTGTTGTTTTTTAAGATTAAGTTGCAATCGCTTAAATTTATGTTAGAATTTAGGTGGTACCGTTTTCAACGAAAGACTATTCAATACGCAAATAAAATAGGGAGACAAGCATGTTCAGTGCAGAAAAAATTAAAGAGCTAACCCCTTTAGAATTATCAATTTACAGCTATATTTTAGAAAATAAAGAAAAAGTTGCCTACATGAAAATTCGAGAATTAGCTCTCGAAAGCTATGTATCAACAACTAGTATCTTAAAATTTTGTAAAAAAATCGGTTTCGATAGCTATACTGAGTTTAGAATGTCCTATAAACAACAACTCAATCAACGCAAAACACAAAATACTCTCACAAATGATACGGCTGAACTCATTGATTTTTTGAAAAGAAGTGATAGCGAAGATTTTAATCAACAAATTGATCAAATTACAAGTCGCATTTCAAACGCCAAACAAACCATTTTTATCGGCAGTGGCAACAGTGGTGTCGTTGCTAAATACGGCGCACGTTTTTTATCTTCCATTGGTGAGCTGACCCTTTACATTGATGACCCACACTATCCTATTGAAGGCAATTTGTATTCTGATTCAGTTGTTATCATTTGTAGTGTTTCTGGTGAAAGTCGTGATATCATCACACATATCAATAATTTCAAGGTTAAAAATTGTCAAATCATTTCCATTACAAATAATCAAAGTTCAACGATTTCAAGGATGAGCCATCTCAATATTTCTTACTACATTTCACAATACAGAAATGATAAATATGACATCACCTCTCAAATCCCCGTTATTTCAATCATTGAAAAAATCGGTAGAAACTTATACCAACAAAAAGTTTAACTTGACTTGGTCTAAAAAAACAAGAAAAAAAGCAAGTTGTTTGCTTTTTTCTTGTTTAGAGTCTTATTTCACAACTGCAGTAGATGTAATCACTTCAACTGCTTTTTTAGCTGCGATGTCATGTTTGAGCATGTCAGCTGGCAAGAGTTTTTCAACTTGCTCTTTAGGCATGTTGTAAGTTTCAGCCAATTCAGCAACTTCGGTGTCGATTTCATCTTGTGTTGTTTCGAAGTTTTCTGCAGCTGCAACAGCCTCGATGACCAAGTTTGTACGAACGCGTTTGTCAGCATCGCCTTCAAATTGCGCGTGAAGTTGTTCTTCTGATGTCCCAGTTAATTGGTAGTACATGTCAGCTGAGATACCTTGTTGTTGCATGTTGCCAAGGAATTCGTTCATGGCACGGTGAACTTCATCGTGAACCATTTCACTTGGCAATTCAACGATTTCAGCGTTAGCAACAGCAGCTTCAATCGCAGCCGTTTCAACAGCGTCGGTGTATTGCGTTTCTTTTTCTTCAGTTAATTGTGCTTTGTATTTTGCTTTGAGTTCAGCCAAAGTTTCAACTTCTTCGTCGATATCTTTTGCTAATTCATCGTCCAATTCAGGCACTTCTTTTGCTTTCACTTCATGGATAGTTGTTGTGAAGACAGCTTCTTTACCAGCCAAATCTTCAGCTTGATAATCTTCTGGGAAAGTAACCGTTACTTCAACCGTTTCGCCAGCTTTATGACCGACTAATTGTTCTTCATAACCGGGGATGAAAGAACCTGACCCTAATTCAAGGCTGTGGTTTTGTGCAGTGCCGCCATCAAAAGCAACACCATCAACTTTACCTTCGAAGTCAATGACAACAGTATCACCGTTTTCAGCAACATCTTCTTTAATCACTAATTCAGCAAGATTTTTTTGAGCTGCTTCGATTTTAGCATCAACATCAGCATCTGTTACATCTTTTTTAACGTCTACTGAGACTTCAAGGTTTTTGTAGTCACCAAGTTTCACTTCAGGTTTAACGATAACATCAGCTGTGATTTCCCAGTCTTCACCTTTGTTCATTGATTTGATATCAATTTTTGGTTGAGCAACTGGATCAATACCACTTTCAGCAACAGCTGCTTCATAGCTTTCAGGCAAAACAGCGTTCAACGCTTCTTCGTAAAGTGCTTCTTCGCCGTACATTTTATTGAAAACAGTACGTGACACTTTACCCTTACGGAAACCAGGTACGTTAAGGTTCTTTTTAACTTTGTTAAATGCTGTGTCAAGGCCTTTTGCGATCATGTCTTGACCAATTGTGAACGTCAGAGTCCCGTTATTTACACCAGTTTTTTCAAAACTTGCAGTCATTTGTATTTCTCCTAAATTTATAATCTATTTTATTTCAACTTGTTCATTCTAGCATAATCGCGCTTAAAAATCAAGAAAAACCCCCGTCATTCGCTATTTTTAGACGTTTTTGTTATTTTCTTTTATTTCCCGCTCAATTTAGCGATAAAGTCATGCCACACGCTTGGTTTGAAAATATCGGTTGGATTTTTCCCTCCCATACCACCATAACCTAACATGAGCCCCAAAACAATCGCCAAAATCACCAAAATGACGACCAGTAAAATCAATGAAATACGCAACCCTAAAAACTTAAAAGTTCGTTTAAACATCGGCATACTCCTTATCATTAATCCGTTTAATGTCCGCGCCTAAACTCGCTAATTTTTCATGAAATTGATAATAGCCACGGTCTAAATGTTGCAAATTGCCAACTGTTGTCGTACCTTCAGCTACCATGCCTAATAAGATGAGTGCCGCACTCGCACGCAAATCTGTCGAACGCACTTCAGCACCTGATAGGTTGCCCCCACCTTGAATCAAGGCTGTATTTCTCGAAATATCGACAAAAAGTCCCATCCGACGCATTTCTTCGAGATGTTGAAACCGATTTTCAAAGACTGTTTCGATCATAATCGACTCACCCTCAGCGAGAGTCTGAGCCACTGTCATTTGGGCTTGCATATCCGTTGGAAAACCCGGATGCGGCAAGGTCTTAACCGTTACAGGTCTCAATTTTTCAGGACCGATAACCCGAATCCCATCTTCTTCTTGGATGATGTCAACTCCCATTTCTGAAAGTTTAGAAAGCAATGGGCGATTATGTTCACGGACAGCATCCAAAATCAAAACATTACCTTGGGTAATGGCTGCAGCAACCATAAAAGTCCCTGCTTCGATTCGATCCTGAACCACACTATGCTGTGCACCGTGCATTTTCTGAACACCTTTAATGATAATCGTGTCAGTCCCCGCACCTTTAACATCTGCCCCCATTTTATTCAATAAATTGGCGAGGTCAACGATTTCTGGTTCACGCGCAGCGTTTTCCAAAATCATGGTACCCTCGGCAAGGGTGGCTGCCATCATCAGATTTTGTGTTGCACCGACTGACGGAAAGTCCATATAAAAATGCGCGCCATGAAGTTCTTCCGCTTTCGCCTCAATAAAGCCACCGTTTTGCGTGATTTCTGCACCCATGGCTTGCAAACCACGAATGTGCAAATCAATCGGGCGTGAACCAATGGTACAACCGCCGGGCATGGAGATGCGGGCATGACCATTCCGAGCAAGAATCGGGCCTAGTACAACGATAGACGCACGCATTTGACTGACATACTCATAAGGCGCTTCAATCTCGATAGCTGTCGCTGCCTGCGTCACGACACGTTTCTCATTTTCGTCGAAAACCAGCGGGATATTAAGATGTTTGACCACGGCATTCATCGTGTAGACGTCACTCAGAATCGGCACATTATGGAGCACCGTTTCCCCTTCAGAAGGTAGGATTGTCGCAGCTAAAAGCGGCAAAACCGCATTTTTAGCCCCTTCAATTTCAATTTCACCTCTTAATCGCGTGTGACCACCATTTACTATTATTTTATCCATCATTTCACTTTCACATTTTATCTTATATAAAATTATATCATATTTCTTTTCTTCGTGTTTAAAATATAGACAAAGTCAAAAAACGCTAGGCTATCCTAACGTTTTACCACAGACATTTATTTAAAATAAGCCTTGACTATATCGAGCTGATTGCTCGGCACGGACATCATCATCTGACGGCCTTCAAAATCAAGCGGACTACCATCAATCTGTTGCGTGATATAGCCAAACGGTGCAATCAAGACCGCCCCCGCCGCATAATCCCAAGGTGATAAGCTGCTGAAATATCCCCAGATTTTGCCTTCTAAGATGTTGACATACTCAATTCCAGCGCTACCAATCGCCCGCACGCCCAAACTTTCATGGCTCAAATCTAATAAGCCACCCGCATTAGTGCGATACATATAGGTATTCACGCCTATGAGACTCTGGCGCAAAGGTTTGGCCGTCAGGTGAAGCTGCGCGGCATTTTTATAAGCGCTTGTGCCATCGCCCCAGTAAAGATTGTCCTTCATGACATCCAGAATAACACCGATTTTGCCGACACCCGCCTCATAGTAAGCCAGCATGACCGCAAAATTATCCCTTTGAACGATGAAATTCGTCGTCCCATCGATCGGATCCAACACCCAGACATTACCGTCCGTAATCTCATGTCGCACGTCATTTTCTTCTGCTAAAATATGGTCTTGGGGAAATGTCGTCTGAATTTGCGTCAAAATCTGATCTTGGACTTCTCGGTCGAGATTGGTCACCAAATCATCGAAATGCGTTTTTTCAGAAATTTCAAGGTCATCTGACAGATGTTGTCTGATAAAGCTCCCTGCTTGTTTAACAGCGTTTTTTGCAAACTCAAGCTTGGTATTTAACAAATTGGCGCTCACTTTTGGTCACCTCCTGAAGGGCACGATAGCTTGAATAACCTGAAGCTTTTTCAAACTCACGATCCAGTTGCTTTTCCGCCATTTTAGATGGCACGACTTGTTTAAATTGGCGATAAGCTGCTAAAAATGCCTCACGTGACACTTTTGTTTCGTAAAAAGCCTCAACTTGATTGAAAAAAGAAATGACTGCAGCCATTTCCTCACCTGTCCAAGTCAAATCTAAAGGATATTGATAGCTGTTATTGGCTGACATCTGTTAGGCTCCTGAACTCATGACATCTCTTAACTCTGCTTGGCGATAAGAGCGCGGTAAAAAAGCACGAATTTCATCTTCGTTAAAACCAATTTGCATTCGCTTATCGTCCATAATAATGGGTCTACGGAGCAAACTAGGATGCTCCGAAATAAGGGTCAGGAGCTGATTGATGGTCAAATCATCGACATCAATATTTAATTTTTGAAAGACCTTACTTCGGGTTGAAATGATATCTTCTGTCCCATTTTCGGTTTTAGACAAAATGGCTTTCAAATCATCAGATGTCATCGGTTGCGTTAATATATTGTGTTCTTCATAGGCCACCCCGTAACTGTCAAGCCACGCACGCGCCTTACGACAAGACGTACAACTAGGTGACAAATATAAATTAATCATAATCATCTCACTTCACTCATCTACTCGGTCAAGTCTAAAATCTGTTTTGATTTTGTGCTTGAGTGCATCTATCACTAATATTATAAGTTAGTAGTGTCTACATTATACCAAAAATTTGGTATAATGTAGACATGAATTTTGAACAAATATTACCTATTCTCAAAAACGGTGGTAAAGCCGTTCGAACACAAGGCTGGGGTGGCGCTGAAAATTTCGTCAAACTCTTTGATACGATCCAACTAGCAGATGGTCAGAAACTAGAGGTCACACCTTATTTTTTGATTAATGTTTCCGGTGAGGGCGAAGGCTATTCTATGTGGAGTCCAACACCGTGTGATGTTCTAGCCAATGACTGGCAAATTGTTGACTGAGTTCCTCTGTTCACGCTACCGTGTACAAGCCAACACCTCTAGTAACGCTTTAACAAGCGATAATGCTGCTACCGATATATATGAGGTGTTTTTTATATCTAATTTCAGATGAGGTATCTGACATGTCCCAAATTGTACAGCACACACCCCGAAAAATTCTTGTTACTGGCTGCGCCTCTGGTATTGGTTTGGCTCAGGCCAGACTCTTTTTAGATGGCGGCGACCAAGTCTATGGCATTGACAAACAAACACCACTCGCACTCAGTCACCCTAACTTTTTCTTTTATCAGGCTGATTTAGCTGGTGACTTGACTGATTTACTCACACCCCTCCCGAAAATCTTTGATGTGATTTGCCACACCGCTGGTATTTTGGACGACTACAAGCCTTTACTCGAAACATCTGATAATGACTTCAATCAAGTCTTAGCGAACAATCTCAGTCCAGTCATCAAACTCACGCGCCACTTTTTACCAGAAATGGTTGCCCAAAAATCGGGTACTATCATCACCATGTGTTCAATTGCCAGCTTTGTCGCTGGCGGCGGTGGTGCTGCTTATACGACGAGTAAACATGCCTTGGCTGGCTTCACCAAGCAACTGGCACTCGATTATGCACGGACAGGCGTGCAAATTTTCGGCATTGCACCCGGTGCCGTTCAGACTGACATGACACGACAAGATTTTGAAGCTGATAATGGTCAAATGGCGGATTGGGTGGCAAACGAAACACCGATTGGGCGTTGGGCACAGCCTTCTGAAATTGCTGACCTGACGGCCTTTCTAGCTTCTGGTAAGGCGAGTTACATGCATGGTGAAATCGTTAAAATAGATGGCGGTTGGACGCTGAAATAGCTATGGAGAACCGTACGAAAGAAGAAATTCAAACCTTGGTTTCAAAATTATATACACAGCTTAAAACTGCTGCTAGTTGGTGGTGGTGCTAATCTATTTCAATAAAAACGCATATCAAGCCAGATTAGGCTTAATGCGCGTTTTTTAATAGCTCAACAAAACTTGTCATTTGACGGGCGGATTTGACATCGTGAACCCGTAGGACTTTAGCGCCTAGACGGTACATCTCTGTCGCTGCAACTAGCGATAAATCGGCTCTCTCATCTTTTGGCAAATCAAATAAGAATTTTGCCCAGCCTTTATTAGAGACTGCTGTCATAATCGGCCGATTGAAAACTTTTAAGCGTCCAACTGCCCGCATCATGGCTAAATCTTGATAAACATCAGAGTTTTTCGAATAGCCCACACCCGGATCTAGCGCAATGCGTTCACGCTGAATACCAGCTGATTCAAGGCTTGCCAAATTCTCTGTAAACCAAGCAATCATGTCTGATGCGATATCTGGTGATAGGTCATTATCCCTCGGGTTAAACATGGTGAGTAACCCAACAGCCGTTGTTGCCATGAGCGACAGTTTCCTTGGGTCATCTGTAAAGCCGTTGACATCATTGATAATATCAGCACCAGCCTCTATCGCTGCGACCATGACTTCATACTTATACGTATCGACAGCTACCACAGCATAGGGGTGCGCTTTTTTAATGCCTTGAATGACTGGCACAATCCGCGCAATCTCGGCTTCAGGTGACAATGGGACAAAGCCGGGTCGTGTCGTTTGACCCCCAACCTCAATCACATCCGCACCATCAGCCAACTGTTGTGTTGCCTGTGCCAATGAGACGGCAACGCCCCCAACACGCTCGCCATTATAGAAAGACTCTGGACTGACGTTCAAGACACCATAAATAATGCCGGTCTCTTGTGTCAAGTCATGACCATTGGCTTGCCAAATGATGTCTTTGCCCTGTAATTTGGCAAGTAAGCGTTTGGTGGCACGCCCACGATGATGGTAATTGAGCTGCTCAACAGTCGTCAACTCGGCAATCGTTTTGCCTGTTTCAGTTAGGAAAATCGTATCTAGCCCCTTACCAAACTGCCCGCGACTTTCTGGCGAAATCGCCACACCTCCGTGTCCTTCAACAGTTATGACCTCATGCTCAGGCATTATCAAAATGAAAATCGCCGCCATATGAGCTGAGCGTTCATCAACTGCACGATATAAATCTATCATGTACTGATTTTCCGCTTCAACCGTATCAAGGCCCAAGGCCTTGAATTCTCGAGCAGTCGTTAAACCAAAACGCTCTGGAAAGGCACGCAAAAACATGCCTGAGTCGTCTGCGAGGACGTATTCTTCAGGTAGAAACTCGTGGATAAACTGAGCTTTAATACGTGCATTCAAGGCTTGGTCATCTGTTGTTTCTGGCGGAAAATTCTGCGCAGGCATAAGTTCACGATAATTGACTAACTCAATGCCATAGAGCTTAAAAAACTTGGCAACATCAGCGGTTTTAGCTGAATTATTTGACGCAAAAACAATTCGATGGGGTAAGGTCATTTGCCACTCACTTTCATCATAAATTCTTGACGTAAAAAGGTATCTGTTTTCAAGAGGCCTTTATAAAGGCTAGTCGTTGTAAAAGTCCCTGGCCGATTAATCCCCCGCATTTCCATACACATATGACGAGACTGCACGTGAACAGCGACACCTTTAGGATGCACAATGCGCTGCATTTCTGAGCAAATCAAGGCGGTTAGATTTTCCTGAACGCTCGGTCTACGCGCTGCCCAATCCACTAATCTTGGAATTTTACTCAAACCAATAATTTCGCCATCGGGCACATAGCCAACGGTTACCGTCCCAAAAAACGGCAACAAATGGTGCTCGCACATGGCATAAAAAGGAATATCTGCGACCACGACCATATCTGAGTCTTGGTCTGTCGGAAAGAGTTTATAATTATCAAACTGCGTCTCACCAGTTGCCGAAAAGATTTCGGCATAGGCTTTAGCCACCCGCTTAGGTGTTTCGAGTAAGCCATCTCGGTTGGGATCGTCCCCAATCGTTTGCAGTAGATTTTTTGTATTTGTTTCAAGAATTTCTTGATGTTCCTGAGAAAATTTTTTCATGAGTTACTTTCTAAATCTAAGCCATTAGTTTAGGCTAGTAGGTAATGTCATATATCGTTGCCTGAACCCAATTTCGGTCAGCGGTCGTATCTAATAACGCCTGCGTCTGTTTCATAACTGCCACATCAAAAATACGCTCAGCCACTTCCAGCAAGGGCTGCAAGACAAAGCGACGGTTGGCCATTTCAGTATGCGGAATGGTGAGTGCTTCGCTCACCAGTTTGACATCACCAAACAGCAAAATATCCAAGTCAATCGTCCGCGGTCCCCAGTGAATGGTCTTGACCCGTTTCATGTCTTTTTCAATTTGTTGAGTCTGTGTTAACAAAGTCTCAGGCTTTAAAGTCTCGGGCACTTCTAAGGCTAGTGCGATGTTATAGAAATCGTCCTGAACCACCTCACCGACCGGCTGTGTTTCGTAAATTTTAGAAACACCTAGTACGTGATATAGCTTGGTTAATTTGTCAACAGCTGCCTGTAAATTAGCGTGCCTATCCCCAAGATTTGTGCCGATGCTCAAGTAAACCTTAGGCATGACTTCCCTCCACAGTGATGATAATGTCATCAAAGACCCCAACAATTGGCACTGAATATTTTTTGACTGAGAGCCGAATTTTATCTGCCATCGGAAAAGCAGTCAGTAAAGCGTTTAAGGCCCCATTGGCGACCGACTCCATGAGGTTAAAATCATGCTGTGTGACATAGTCTCGGATGATGTCGTACACATCCGCATAAGAAATCGTCGTGGCGAGGTCATCATCCTTGACTTGATGCTCAATGTCATAATCGACGGTCACACCAACTGAAATCTGCTGACCAAGCGTCTTTTCTTCTGCAAAAACGCCATTGTGTGTGTAAAAACGCATATTTGTAATTTGAATTTGACCCACGATTACTCCTTTTGAGGAATTAGCAAAGATGATTGCTGCCCCATTTTTGTTTCAATTAATACTATTTTATCATATTTTCAGGCTGCTTTCATCGTCAGGATATCTTGGCAACAAAAAAATCCCAAGCAAATTAGGATTTCTCTGATGATTAACGACGAAGACCAAGTGATGAGATTAATTCGCGGTAACGTGGAATATCTTTTTGACGCAAGTACGCCAACAAGTTACGACGGTGACCGATTTTTTTCATCAAACCACGGTAAGTTGCGTGGTCTTTTTTATGATTTTGAATATGTTCGTTAAGGTGGTTAATTTCCCAAGTCAAAATAGCGATTTGAACTTCTGGTGAACCAGTGTCGCCTTCAGTACGCGCATATTGCTTGATGATTTCAGTTTTTTTCTCTTTTGAGATTGCCATTGTGTTTCTCCTTTTTTATATTGAGCTAAGGCTCAAGTTTTCTTATTGCTGTTTCCGTGCCAAACGTTTGGCGTTCGCCAAGCTCAGAAGCAGTTGGTACTTTATCTATTATACAGTTTTTTTTCAGCTCTGTCAACTCATTGTGGACTAGATGTCGTTGAATTGATAGGTGTCGAGCTTGACGGTTGCGAGGCTTTACCATCTGCTTCACTTTTAGCTTTTGACTCTTCAAACGATTTAGAAGCAGAAGCACTGGCTTCACTTTCTGACTTGGATTTAGATTCCGACTCAGATGCCTCTTTACTCGCCGTTGCAGAATCAAATTGCAGCACCGTCAAGACAATCTTAGTCTCTTTGATTTTGAACGTATTGCCTTGTGCAGGGGTTGAACCAATCACATAGCCATCTGCATCTTGATCAGTCGTTTTCGTGTATTCAACTGTAATATTGGCCTCTGGCACACCCATATTTTGAAGTTCAGCTTTGAGCGTTGCCACTGTCTTATTGCTCAGACCATTCGTCATATAAGTCGGCATTACCGCTTGATTACCTTCAGAAACTTGGAAGACGATGTCATCTGTTCCATCTAAATCAAACAAAGTACCGTTTTTAGGCGTTTGCTTGATAATCTTGCCGGCATCAATACTATCCGACTTGACTGATTCTTTCTTGATTCGGCTTTTATCCACATTATACTTAAAAATCAAATCATCAATGGCTCTATCAACCTCCCAACCAACATAGTTGGTCAGTTTGATGACATTGCCACCTTTTGAAACATAAAGCGTGATGCTTGCACCCTCTTTTTTGACCGTCTTGGCTTCTGGATTCGTCCGTGTTACTTTGCCTTCATCCAAATCGCTGACCTCTTCAATCTCACGACCAACCTTTAGCTTGCTATTTTCAAGAACCGTTTTAGCTTGTGCAACCGTCATACCGCTCACATCAGGCACTTTCACTTCCTTAGGTGTCGTCCAAATCAGCGCTGCAACCGCAAATACTAAAACAAGTGCTACAACACCACCAATCAGCAAACCTTTGGGGACACGCTTCTTCTTACTTGTGCCAACAAGTGGTTCAACACCACCTGTCGTGCCATGATTTGCCGTATCTTGCGTCACTTGCGTGACCAATTTATCTGTATTCCCATTATCTGGTATTAGCATTTTAGGCAAAATTTTTGTCTCATCGGCATCTTCAGCGAAAATCAGTTTTGAATCATGGGCATGTTCCAAACTCAAGGCAAGATTCAAATCACGACGCATATCCATCACATTGGCATAACGAGCCGATAATTTTTTAGCCGTTGCCTTAATCACAACATTTTCCAGAGCTTGTGGCACGTTTTTATTTTGATTAATAATGCTCGGCAGATTTTCCTGAAAATGTTTGAGGGCAATGGTCACAGCACTATCGCCATCGAAAGGAATCGCCCCTGTCAACATCTCATAAATGATAATCCCAATCGCATAGAGATCGCTCTGAGGGGTTGCATTACCACCACGAGCTTGCTCAGGACTGAGATAATGCACAGACCCAAACATCGAGTTGGTCTGCGTTAGTGACGTTTCAGATAGCGCCTTAGCAATCCCGAAGTCAGTTACCTTAGCGGTACCGTCTTTTGTGATGAGAATATTCTGCGGTTTCAAATCGCGATGAATAATCCCACTAGTATGCGCCAAAGCCATAGCAGCTAAAATTTCATCACCGATTCTAATCGCTTCTTCATTAGCAAGCGGTGCATGTTCATTGATATACTGTTTCAGTGTCAAACCGTCAATATATTCCATAACGATGTATTGCTGCTCATCTGCATCACCGACATCTGAAATACCTACGATATTAGGGTGATTTAGTTCTGCCATGGCATAAGCTTCACGTTGAAAACGGGCAATCGCTAGACCATCATTTTCAAAGTTTGAGCGTAGAATTTTAATCGCAACCTGACGGTTGTCCAGATACGTATCTTCTGCCAAATAAACATTGGCCATCCCACCCCGACCAATTTCTTTGATTACACGATACCGATCTGCATAGATTTTTTCAATTTGTATCATCTTACAGATCTCCTTTATCAAATTTGACTAAAATAACTGTGATATTATCCAGACCACCATTGGTATTGGCAAGGCTAACTAAGGCTTGCGCTTGACTGGTCACATCTTGATTATTATCAACCGTTTCAATGATTACTTCGGCTGGTACCATATTCGTCAAACCGTCAGAACTCATGATAATCATATCATCCGCATCAATTTCTAATGTCAAAGTATCAACCTCAACATCTGTCGGTTGACCCAAAGAACGCGTGATAATATTCTTATTCGGGTGTTTTTCAGCTTCATCTGCTGTGATTTGCCCCGCATCTACCAACTCTTGGACGAGAGAATGATCACGTGTAATTCGAATCAATTTACCATTTTTAATCACTTGTGTCCGAGAGTCTCCAACATGGGCACTGATGATTTGATGTTTTTGAACGACGACCGCTTCAAGCGTTGTCCCCATCCCCTTGTAATCATCTAATTTCCCAAGGTTTGAGATATTCTCATTTTCAGCACGGATTTGAGTACGCAGCCATGCTTCAATCTCATCAGAATGGCTGTCATTTGTAAAATCAGTTGTTGCCCAAGCTTTACCTAAATCTTCAACTGTCAATTTACTGGCAACATTCCCGGCCTTATGACCACCCATGCCATCTGCAAGCAGAAAAATCCGCTCACCCTGGTGATTTTCAAAAGTGTCGGCATAATCCTGATTATTCGCGCGTTTTTGCCCAACGTCTGACAAAATACTGTACTTCATCTGAGTCCTCATTCAAGCTATAAAAACAACGGCTTCAATCACTGTCATTTTTACACAATTTCATTTGAGATTAGGTGCATGTCGACTTACTACTTCTTCCCCAAAGGGGATTGCCTTAAACCTCATACACCTTATTTTTTGCACAATTTTGCGATAAAGAAACCATCCGTATGATAAGCATCTGGCGTAATCATGAGGCAGCCATTTTTAACGATATCGGCTTTCTCATGTGTCAAAGGCACTTGCTCAAATTCAGGATGCTTAGCCAAAAATTTTTCAATGACTTGGAAATTTTCTTCGTCGAAAATAGTACATGTACTATACACTATGATACCACTATTAACAAGGGTTTTGCAAGTATTTTCTAGGATTTCAAGCTGAACTTTCTGTAAATTTTCAAAATCAGTCGTGTCTTTTCGGTATTTAATATCGGGTTTGCGACGAACTAACCCAAGCCCTGAACACGGCGCATCGACTAAAATTTTATCAAAACGTTCTGCGCCAAATTTTTCAAAACTTTGACGTGCATCCAGTTTGGTCAAGCTAATTTTGTCTGCTTGATGGAGGCGCACAGCATTTTGTTGAATCAAACGCAGTTTATGATCGTACAAGTCTAGGGCTTCGATATGACCTTGCACTGACAAATATTCCGCGATATGGACAGTCTTGCCACCGGGTGCTGCACAGGCATCGAGAATCTTATCTGACGGTTGCGCATCCAATGCCAATGCGACTAATTGGCTGGATTCATCTTGTATCGTAATCAAGCCATCATTAAAATCAAGTAAATCTGCAAAATGACCGGATTTCGCGACAATCCCCGTCGGAGAAAGTTCTGATTTTTCAACATCAAATGCTTGCGATAATTTAGCAAACTCAGTCTCGACATCTGTTAAGGTTGTATTCACACGCAGACTTGCATGACTCGGCTCTTCCAAACTCTTGAAAATTTTGAGCGTTTTTTCAAACCCAAACTGCTTGACAAATTTTTGCGTCAAATCAGCTGGCATCGAATACTGAATACCTAATTTTTCCGTTGAGTCCGAAATCTCGTCAAATGACCGTAACTCAGCCCGTGTAAAATTACGGAGTACCCCATTGACAAAGCCAGACAACCGCTGATCCCCTTGTTTTTTTGCGATTTTAACCGCTTCATCAACCGCAGCCGATATCGGTATCCGATCCATATATATGATCTGATAAATCGTCATGGCAAGTAGGTTTTTGACCCATTTCTTCGTCTTCTTGACATAAGGTTTGGTATACCAATCCAGCGTGATTTTTTTTGAAATCGTGCCATAAACAAGCTGCGTTACCAACTTCTTATCCAGCTCAGTTAAATTTTCAGACTTGATTTTTTCATTCAGCGCGATATTGGCATAAGCATCGTTATTTAGCACGTCATTAATGACAGAAAGCGCCACCCGGCGCGGATTATTACTCAAATTGATCTCCGATATTGATAGTTTTTCCTAACCCATTTAGAAAATCTTGGATAGACATTTTAGGCTTACCTGCTGGTTGTACCATCGTTAGGCTAATTGCCCCTTCTTTTGTGGCGATGACCAAATTTTTTTTCGTTTTCTCGATGACTTGACCTGGGATACCCTCAGCACCATTAGATTCAGCCAATGCGACTTCATGAAGTTTAAAACGCGTCCCTTGCCAAATCGTATGTGCGACTGGCCACGGGGACATCCCACGCACTTGATTAAAAATTTCATGCGCAGACAGTTGCCAATCAATCCGTTCATCCTCAGGTGTGATATTAGGCGAAAAAGTCACTTGCGTTTCATCTTGTGGCTGTGGCGTGATAGTGCCTGCCAGATAATCTGGTAAAGTATCCAATAAAAGGTCTCGACCAACAAGACTGAGTTTTTCAAACATCGTGCCAACATTATCAGCATCAGTAATCGGAATGGCACGCTGCGAAATCATATCACCTGCATCCATTTTTTTGACCATTTCCATGATTGTCACACCCGCTTCAGCATCGCCTTTGATGATGGCATAGTGAACGGGTGCGCCACCGCGATACCTAGGCAAGAGACTAGCATGAACATTAACCGCATGCTTGACTGACTTGAGCAAACGCTCTGGTAAAAACTGACCAAATGCAGCCGTTACGATGATGTCTGCACCCAATGTCATCAGCTCCGCCATTTCATCAGACCCTGAAATTTTTTCAGGCTGATAAACCGGTAAATTGTGACGGAGCGCCACTTCTTTGACTGGTGTCATCTTAATTTCTTTTTTGCGCCCAACCGCACGATCTGGTTGTGTGACAACAGCTAGAACGTCATAACCATTTTCGACAAGACCGTCAAGCACTGGTACTGAAAAGGCTGGGGTGCCCATGAAAATTATTTTTGTCATTGATTCTGTCTTTCTGTGGTTAAATTTAAAAAGTGTCTAACTTCATTATATCATGCTTTGCTTATGGAGACTAATTCAGGAATAACACACCTAAAAAATCGAAGCATTCTCTGCTTCGATCTTAGGTATTTTGAGCTGACCGATAATCGTTAGCTATTCACGCGCTCCCGATATTTTTGATAATTTTCTGTCTGTAGGTGTGAATTGGCATTGGCCACACGTTCGCTACTTGGCGGTTTGACACCCGTCAGTGGATAATCCCAGCCTAACTCTTTCCACTTGAATTCCCCCATCGTATGATAAGGCAAAACTTCAAATTTTTGAACATTTGACAATGTCTTGACATAATCGCCTAGTGCCTGTAAATCTTCATCAAAGTCTGTCTCCCCCGGTACTAAGACATGGCGAATCCAGACTGGAATCGCTTTGTCTGATAAATAGCGTGAAAAAGCGATGATATTGTCATTTTGATGACCTGTCAAATCATGATGCCGAATCTCATTAATCTCTTTAATATCAAGCAGGACTAGGTCTGTCACGGCAAGCAATTTATCCACTTTCATTAATGTTTCAGGTTTCGTTGAAAAGGGTTGACCACAGGTATCTAGTGTGCAGTGAATACCTAGCGATTTCGCTTTCGTAAACAGAGCTGTTACAAAATCCATTTGTAACATGGCTTCGCCACCAGAGACCGTAATCCCACCACGACTGCCCCAGAAAGACTTGAATTTCATCGCTTCTGCGAGGAGGTCATCAACCGTCCGCTCTTTTGCCTTGCTGTTGGTCATCGCCCATGTGTCTGGATTGTGGCAAAACTTACAACGCATCTTACAGCCTTGCATAAAAATGACAAAGCGAACGCCCGGCCCATCAACACTACCAAAACTTTCAGTCGAATGGACAAGCCCTGTCACATTTCCTATGTTTTCCATTATCATCACCACTTTCAAGTTAGTCCAATAGCTACACTACCATTTTACGTTATTTTGAAAGGGTTGACAACTGATACACTTATTTTCTGATTTATTCGGCTGAAACTGACTGGCTCAGCCTGTTGTTAGAAGCTGCTTGATTTAAGGCATCCTGAGCCAAAGCAATTTGCATCTTGACTTGTTCAAAGCCTGTGCCACCATAGGAATTACGGCGTTGAACAGCAGTCCGAGACTTCAAAGTCTCATAGATGTCTGAGTCGATTAAGGACGATACTTCTTGGTAGCGTGTCAATGGCACATCTTGCAAGTAATACCCCGCCTTCGTACATTCTAGCACCATTTCCCCGACGATTTCATGAGCTTGACGGAAAGGCAGTCCTTTAGCAGCTAGGTAGTCAGCAAGTTCTGTGGCGTTTGAGAAGTCTTTTTCAGTTGACTCAGCCATGACGGTTTCATTGACCGATAGTGTCGACAGCATCCCCGCCATAACATCCAGACTGGTCAAAATCGTGTCGGCCGTGTCAAACATCCCTTCCTTATCTTCCTGCAAGTCCTTGTTATAGGCCAAAGGCAGAGATTTCATGACCGTGAGCAAGCCAAAGAGATTGCCATAAACCCGGCCAGACTTGCCGCGAATCAGCTCAGCCATATCCGGATTTTTCTTCTGCGGCATGATCGACGACCCCGTTGAAAAAGCATCCGACAAGGTTACAAACTGAAACTCATTGCTACACCAAAGGATCAGCTCCTCGCAAAAACGCGACAGGTGCATCATGAGAATGCTAGCATTGCTGAGAAATTCTAGGATGAAATCACGATCACTCACTGCATCCATCGAGTTCACATAAACGTCGCTAAAGCCCATGAGTGCCGCCGTTTCTTTCCGGTCAATAGGGAAAGTCGTCCCAGCAAGTGCCGCCGCTCCTAGCGGCGAAATATCAGCGTGTTTCATATTAAACTCAAAACGCTCAAAATCGCGTGTTAACATACTATAATAGGCCATGAGATGATGACCGAATGAAATCGGCTGCGCATGCTGCAAGTGTGTATAACCCGGCATAATTGTCTCAACATGCTCTGACGCCAATGTCACAATAACGTCACGCAAGTTTTGCAATTTATCCATGGTTTCTGATAAGGTATCTTTCATCCATAGATGCATATCCGTTGCGACTTGGTCATTACGTGAGCGTGCCGTGTGAAGTTTACCTGCGACTGGTCCGATTTCTGCATGCAGATAAGTTTCCATATTCATGTGAATATCTTCGTTTTCAATTTTAAATTCGATCTCGCCTGCTTCGTATTTCGCTTCGACTTTTTGAATGCCTGCCTTGATTTGTTCAGCTTCCTCAGCTGTTAAAATACCTGTTGAGGCAAGCATCGTCACATGCGCAAGACTACCTTTTAGGTCTTGACGTGCCATTTTTTGATCAAAAGTTATCGATGCCCCAAAAGCTTCTGTTTTTTTATCTAGGCCTTCTTCAAATCTACCGCCCCATAGTTTCGTCATGTTGTTCTCCCTTAGTTTAGTTGGTCGCTGTTAATCAGCTGATTTTTAGTGATTTTAATTATGGTGTTTTTACCATTTTCGTATTGTTTTGCCAAAAGAATACCAATTTGGTAGTAAATCATCGGTTTTTCTTACCGATTTCGTATTGTTTTACCAAAAGAATACGAAATCGGTAGTGAATCACCTTTTTAACCACTGTCATTAGATTTAGCAACTTGATTTATTGTGGTTAGTTCATTATATCAAAAAAGCGCCTAGTCTAGCGCTTTTAAGCGAAATTGTAACTCTCTGATTACTATTAATCTCTATTTAAAGTATATGGTGAAATCTCACGGAATTTTTTAACCTGATCAAGCGCCATCTCTGTAACACTTATTGGTTTTTAATGTCTCAAATCCAATTCTCTGACTTGGTTTATTTGATGACTGGCTTATTTTTCTTTGTCGAGTTTATCCCAAACTTGAGCATTGACTTGTGATGGTAGTCCCCAAAGTTTGATGAAGCCAACCGCTGCATCTTGGTCAAATTCATCAGCTGATGTATAAGTTGCCAAGTTTTCATCGTAAAGTGAGTTAGGTGATTTACGACCGATACAGATGGCATTGCCTTTATAGAGTTTCACTTTCACTGTCCCATTGACAACTTCTTGTGTGCTATCGATGTAGGCTTTGAGCGCATCTGTCGCTGGATTGAACCAAAGACCATTGTAAATCGTGTTTGAGAGTTCATTTTCGATAACAGGTTTGAAATGCGATACTTCACGAACAAAGGTAATATCTTCAATGTCTTTATGCGCTTTCAGAATAACCGTCGCCCCTGGACATTCGTAGATTTCACGTGATTTAATCCCAACCAGACGATTTTCTACGTGGTCAATCCGACCGATGCCGTGTTTGCCGGCAATGATATTAACGTCATTGATGAGTTGGTACAAGGGTAATTTCTGACCATTTAAAGCGACTGGAATGCCTTTTTCAAAAGTCAATTCGATAAATTCAGCTTCATCTGGTGCATTTTCGATAGAGGTTGTCATGAAGAAAGCATCTTCTGGACATTCGTTCCAAGGATTCTCGAGAATTCCTGCTTCGATCGCACGTCCCCAGAGGTTCATGTCAATAGAATACGGATTATCAAGGTCTGCGGGTACAGGGATACCATTGTTCTTAGCATATTCAATTTCAGCTTCACGTGACCATTTCCATTCCCGAACGGGCGCTAACACTTTCAAGTCAGGGGCAAGTGAATGAATGGCCACTTCAAAACGAACTTGGTCATTTCCTTTACCTGTACAGCCGTGAGCGATGCCAGCTGCCCCTGTTTCACGCGCCACTTCAACCAAGGCTTTTGAGATCAATGGGCGAGAAAGCGCTGAAACGAGTGGATATTTTTGCTCATACATGAGGTTACCTTTGATGGCGTAACCAACATAGTTATGAGTGAAATCTTCTTTTGCATTGATAACGTAAGACTCGCTAGCACCAACTGTCAATGCTTTTTCTTTGATGAAATCAAGATCTTTGCCTTCGCCAACATCCAAACAAGCTGCGACAACATCATAGCCTTCGTCAACGAGCCATTTGATGGCAACTGACGTATCTAAACCACCTGAATAGGCGAGTACAATTTTTTCTTTTGACATGTATCAATCCTCAATTTTCTTATTTTGACTATATATACAGTTTACTGAATAAAAATACATTTGTCAAGTAGTTTTTTGTATATTTTTGCATTTTTATCGTTTTTAACTAAAAAATCGCCCGAATTGAGCAATTTTCATTATTTTTATTAATAAATCAAGCCTTGCATGCCCCAAATCCCAGCCCAAAAACAAGACCAATCCACCATTTTTTGTTATAATATAACAATGATAAAAATGAAAACACTTTTTAAAATAATCGCAGGTATCATCGCTTTCCTAGCCATCGCTTCAATCGGTGCTAGCTTTTACTTCTTCCATGTGGCGCAGGTTCGTGGGAATAAAACTTTCATCAGTCACGCTGCAACGCCTAAGTCTTCTCCTGTTTATCAGGATGAGAAAGATTTTCTCAAATTAGACAAGGAAAACTTGTCCCTAAAAAACGATGGTTTATCTCTCAAGGCTTGGTATGTCCCAGCTGAAAATAAAACCGATAACACTGTCATCGTCGTGCATGGTTTCAATGGTAGCAAGGAACAAATGGCAGCTTATGGTATGCTTTTCCATAAACTTGGCTATAACGTGCTTATGCCCGACAACCGTGCCCATGGCGCATCTGAAGGCACCTTGATTGGCTATGGGGTAACCGACAAACATGACCTCATCAAGTGGACAAATCAACTCATCAAGACGAACCCTAAGTCTGAGATTACCTACTTTGGCCTTTCTATGGGCGCAGCCACCGTGATGATGGCGTCGGGTCAAGATTTGCCTAAAAACGTGGTCAACGTCATCGAGGACTGCGGTTACAGCTCTGTCTGGGAAGAGTTGACTTTCCAAGCCAAGGATATGTACAACCTGCCTGCCTTCCCGCTACTCTATGAGGTGTCGGCGCTCTCGAAAATCCGCGCTGGCTTTGCCTATGGCGAGGCGGATGCAAGCTCTGTCAAATCACTCGCCCATAACAAACTGCCTATCCTCTTCATCCATGGCGATGCAGATGATTTTGTACCGACAGCAATGGTTTATCAAAATTACGCCACAACGAAAGGGCCACGTGAAAAATTTATCGTCAGGGGGGCCAAACACGCTAAGTCCCTCGAGACCGATAAGGCTGGCTATTATGCCAAGGTCGCTGCCTTTTTGGCAAAATACTAAGCTGAACGCAGTAAAACAGTAAAGATAGATGGGGTGCTAGACGCTATCTATTTTTTTATGATTAAAAATAGTGTTGTTTCGCCCACTAGCTACACAAATCTACTATAATGTGATAAAATAAGAGCAATGAAATTTTAATGGGAGAAAACAATGACTGATGACAATACAGTAGCATTAAACGACCAAATGCTAGTCCGCCGCGAGAAATTAGAAACACTTCGGGAAGCTGGACTTGACCCATTTGGTAAGCGTTTTGAGCGTGATGCCAACTCGGCAACTCTTAATGCCAAATACACTGATAAATCTAAAGAAGACTTGCATGAATTGGCTGAACGCACAACAATTGCTGGTCGGATGATGACCAAACGTGGTAAAGGTAAAGTCGCTTTCGCCCACATCCAAGACCGTGAAGGTCAAATCCAAATCTATGTCCGCAAGGATAACGTTGGTGACGAAGCCTACGATATTTTCAAACACGCTGACCTCGGCGACTTCTACGGTATCGAAGGTGAAGTCATGCGGACAGACATGGGCGAATTATCAATTAAAGCTGATAAAATTACTTTCCTCTCTAAATCCCTACGACCATTGCCAGAAAAATATCATGGCTTGACAGATACTGAAACCAAATATCGCAAACGCTATCTGGATTTGATTTCTAACCGCGAAAGCTTCGAGCGCTTCGTCACACGTAGCAAAATCATCTCAGAAGTTCGTCGCTATCTTGATAGCCAAGACTATCTTGAAGTTGAAACACCTGTCCTTCATAACGAAGCTGGTGGCGCTGCAGCAAAACCTTTCATCACCCACCATAATGCGCAAGATATCGACATGGTGCTTCGTATCGCGCTTGAGCTCCATCTCAAACGCCTCATCGTCGGTGGCATGGAAAAAGTCTACGAAATCGGCCGTGTTTTCCGTAACGAAGGCATGGACACGACGCATAATCCTGAATTTACCATGCTTGAAGTGTATACCGCTTATACCGACTACACTGATGTCATGGACTTGACAGAAGGCCTCATCCAGCACGTTGCCAAAGCTGCTGTTGGTAAAGACCTTGTCGAATACGATGAGCAAACAATCAACCTCGCAGACAGCTTCAAACGCATCCACATGGTTGATGCCATCAATGAAAAAACAGGCGTCAACTTCTTTGACATCCGTGATTTCGACGAAGCGGTTAAAGTCGCTGAAGCACACGACATCCGGGTTGAACCACATTTCCGCTGGGGTCACATCGTTAATGAATTTTTCGAGAAATATGTCGAAGCAACCTTGATCCAACCGACATTCGTCTACGGACATCCGGTAGACATCTCACCTCTGGCTAAGAAGAATCCAGAGGACGGCCGCTTCACTGACCGTTTCGAACTCTTTATCGTCGGTCGTGAGTTTGGTAATGCCTTTACAGAGTTGAATGACCCGATTGACCAGCTCGAACG
Source organism: Pseudolactococcus yaeyamensis (assembly GCF_054658615.1). Taxonomy (NCBI): domain Bacteria; kingdom Bacillati; phylum Bacillota; class Bacilli; order Lactobacillales; family Streptococcaceae; genus Pseudolactococcus; species Pseudolactococcus yaeyamensis. Next base: position 3,048 of record NZ_BAAGGP010000001.1, on the reverse strand, counting down.
CTTTGAAAAACAAGCGAGCGATGCGGCAAACGGTGATGACGAAGCGACAGGCGTTGACTACGACTTCGTTGAATCATTAGAATACGGTATGCCTCCAACTGGTGGACTTGGTATCGGGATTGACCGTTTGGTCATGCTCTTAACAGGTGCCCAATCTATCCGCGATGTTCTATTATTCCCAACAATGAAATAATATTAAAAGAGACTGGGACAAAAGGCTTCAAAAATAGATAGACTAAAATGATGCTAACTTTCGACTTTTCACAGATTCTTGACTTTTTCAATGGTAGCAGCGCTTTTCTTGCTAATTTCGTATTGTTTTGACAAAAGAATACCAATTTCACACAAAATAGGCTATGAACATTTTCGATTAACATCGGAAATCGTTCATAGCCTATTTTTTTAGAGGACTTTTGTCCCAACTTCGTTTTAATCGGCTTCATCTAATAGCCCAGATCCAAATCCACACGATTTCTGACCGCTGTACCATTTCTGAAATCCGTTAAGACGGCCGTAAATATGGTCAAAGCACGGTCAAGATAATCTGAAATATCGCCTGCGACATGTGGCGTAATCAGTACATTTGGCATATCCCAAAAAACTGATTCGCTACCCAATGGCTCATCTTTAAAAACATCCAGGCCTGCAAAGCCAACTTGTCCATTAGTCAGCGCAGCGATTAGCGCTGTTTCGTCAACCGTTCCACCACGTGATAGATTAATCAATGCACTGCCTTTTTTTATCGCCGAAAAAATACGGTTGTCAAATAAATGGTAGGTTTCAGGTGTCAAAGGTAGCAATAAGACAACAATGTCTGCTGTTGCTACCGCCTCGATGAGTTTGTCTGTTGGATACATGGTTTGATAATTTTCCTGTTGCCTACCCGTTCGCGAAACACCTGTCACCTGCATCCCCATCGCAATAGCCTTTCGAGCTAGTGCATTGCCAATCGCTCCTGCACCAACCACACACAAGGTCTTGCCATGGACTGTCGTAAACTTCCCCTCATTATGCGCCCAATGGTGCTGTACTTGATTTTTGACAGCTAAATTAATCTGGCGTGTCTGCGCTAAAATCATCGCTAAAGCGTGCTCTGACATATGCTCTGCGTGAAGACCACGACTATTCGTCAAAATAATTTGATTGGCTTTCAAATACTCAAAAGGCATTTTATTGACCCCTGCTGACAGGGTGAAAATCAATTTGAGGTTAGGGAAATGGGCCAAAAACTCCGGTGTCACATTCGGTTCTGAAATTAAAATGTCAACTTCTGGATAAGCTTTCGATAGCTGCTTATCCACACTTAAAAGCTCCTCTGAAAATAAGGTCTCATAATGCTGTTGCTTCTCCTTTGACATTTCACGCATCATTGCAATCATTTCAAGCACTTCCTTTCTGCGATTTCACTTCGTGAACTGATATCCGCTCAAAGGCTTTATCTATTCTTACCATATTCTACCATAATCTCTCCATTTTCAGGTGTCCTTGAAATTTCCACCTAGTTTTTTAAAAACACAACCTATTTTGACAGTTAGAGAATAGTATCAGAAATAAAAAGCACACGGAAATCGTGTACTTAAATCACTTATAAATAACGATAGAGATATTATTTGATCACGATAGCTAATGCTGGATGGACAGGATAGATACCGCTCACGCTTTGATTACCCTAGAAAGCTGTCTCGAAAACAAAAGCTGCACCCTTATAGCTTGCACTTTGCAAGCGTAACCAAAGGCAATTTTTAGCACACTTGCTGAAATCCAAAAGCGATGAAGAGCACTCAAATGTTGCAACACTCCTATGACCATGGCTATCGCTATAGCTGATAACCGATTATTGAATTAAGAGAGACAAAGCAGGATGGACACGTATGGGATAGTCGATCACATATTCGTTGCCATCGAAACGCCCCCCACCACCGCCGGCAATGGCCGCAGTAGTAGAGAGGCTGCCGGCCGAGCGAAGCCAAAAACTGTTATTCCCATTACTAGAGAAATATAATAGGGGCGTTTTGTTTTCTGCTTCTGGTACTGCCATATGGCCATGAATATCTCCATAACTCAAGGCAAAGGCTTGTTTGCGACCTGACGCATCTAGAGTCGTCGCAAAGTCGGTATCTTGATAGAAATCAGACCAGCCACCTGAATCATATGTCCAACTTAAATTATTTGTGGCATTAAATTCAGCCAAAGATGGGTTGTTCAAGTCAACTTTTTGAACCACGACTTCTAAAGTAGGATTATTTGCGATAGTAGTCGTATACCACGCATTAATTATCTGTTTAAGACCACCAGCAGCACTATCTTCATAGCCATTCGTACCAGCTGAACTAAAGTAAGTTGTTCTATTGGAATCAGAGATAAATTGACTATCTCCAATAGATTCAACCTTGATGACAAGAGCTTGTAAACCGTCTGATGAATTATCATTCATATCAGTATCCAAAATCCGCCACTGGCTACCCGCAAACTCGAACTCAGTACCGGGTTTTGTATCAGGCACTTTTACACCGGGTACTTTTTTCCATGCATCAATAATTTTACTAGGAATACCGCCCCGACCATCCATGGCGTCAATGTCATTATAGTCTACCGCTTCAAGATTGGTATGAATGGCATAGTAAAGCGAGACATTGTTAGGGACTTGTGTTAAGGTCAAACTATCCAAGAAATCAGTCGTTTTTTGACCGGGCGCAAGGGCTTCTGACCAATAGACATAACCTGTTTTGGGCTCAATGACCCATTGAGGTTGAGTCGCTGTATCTGGATCAAAGTCACCAAGCATGACCACATCAGGGCCAAAAGTCCATCTGATATAGTCTTTGAGGTCTTTGCCTGTTTCAATCCCACCACCTGCTGGGTAGTCGGTCACAAGGCTCGGATAGCTACGCTGATTTGCATAGTCAGGCAAGCTTACATCACCACTATCAAAAAGTTGAGTTGTATAGTCATCTTCGCCATTTGTGATATTTTGATGCTTGTCTTTTGCATCAGCTGAGGCATTGACAACTGCTGGATCGATGATGGATTGACTTGAGCCATCACCGA